>CALYOL010000038.1 GCA_945231345.1 uncultured Porphyromonadaceae bacterium | reverse complement strand
GTCTTTTCCTTCAGCCGTTAGTTCGGCGAGGCGAGCGGCAAGGATTTTGCTGAGGAGCTTTTCAGTCTCGATGAGAGAAACCTGAACGTTGCCGTGCGGGTCGCGGTCGAGGCAGAGCTGACGGGCAACGTCTGCAGGGAGAGCGTTGATGGTAGCGAGGTTTTCTTCGCTGAGGTGAGCGAGAATCCATTCAATCTGCTTTTCAGGAGCAACTGCTGCAAATTCTTCACCGGAAGGAGTGCCTTCAGCTACGAGGTCGTTAAGCTGAGAGATGAGCGCCTTGATAGCAGGAACAAACTCGATAAGACCTTCAGGGATGAGGACAGTACCGAAGTTTTTGCCATCAGCAGCACGACGAACCACGATGTCTGCGATGTAGTTTACGATGTCAGGCAGTGACATTCCTTTAGCTTCCACTTCCTCAGAGATGATGCAGACGTTAGGTTGAGTCTGTAGAGCACATTCGAGAGCGATGTGAGAAGCAGAGCGTCCCATAAGCTTGATGAAGTGGTAGTATTTCTTTGCAGAGTTACAGTCGCGCTGGATGTTGCCGATAACTTCAGAGTAGACTTTAGTAGCGGTATCAAAACCGAAAGAAGTCTCAATATATTCGTTTTTGAGGTCTCCGTCGATTGTTTTTGGGCAACCGATAACCTGAACGCCTGCATTTTTAGCCTTGTAGTATTCAGCGAGGATAGCGGCATTGGTGTTAGAGTCGTCACCACCGATGATTACGAGAGCAGTGATGCCGAGCTGTCGGAGGATTACAAGACCGCTTTCAAAGTCTTCTTCTTTTTCGAGCTTAGTACGTCCGGAGCCGATGATGTCGAAGCCACCGGTGTTGCGATACTCGTTGATGATGTCTGCAGTGAGTTCAATGTAGTTGTGCTTGATAAGTCCGTCAGGACCCATGAGGAAGCCGAAAAGGCGGCTGTCGCGGTGAATTTTCTTGATACCGTCGAAAAGACCGCTTATAACGTTGTGTCCGCCGGGAGCCTGACCGCCGGAAAGGATAACACCCACATTGATAGGCTTGTTGGAAACTGGAGTAGAACGTTTTTCAAACGTAATTTCCGGAAGGCCGTAGGTGTTAGGGAAAAGTTTTTTGATTTCTTCCTGGTCAGCAACAGACTGTGTTGCATCACCTTCAACAACTTGTACAGCACCTGTCAAAACTACAGGGAGTTTTGGCTGATAAGCTGCACGTGCTTTTTGTAAAGCGCTTTTTTTCATTCTTTTAGCAGTTTTTAAAAATATATTTTTGAAATTATATATACTTATTGGATTTTGGAGCATTTCTACCGCAAAGTTAGTGATTTTTTTTGGAAAATGTGTGAAAAATGCGTAGTAATTTTGTAAATTTGCGCTACAAATAATTAGGATGGCAGAAACGGAAAAAAATAAGGAAAGCAAAGGAGGCGAAAAGCAGACAGTCAAGCGTCTGTGGCGCGTGGCGGTGAGCGATATGAACCGCTTCGCCGAGGTTTTTAGTATTCGCCTGACAATGAGCAGAATAATGTTTGCTCTTGGTGCATTTTTTATCATTGCGGTGCTTGTAGGAGTGGCTGTGGTGGCATTTACGCCGGTTAAGCGTATGCTGCCGGGATTTATACGGAGCGAGGAGCGTGATAATTATGAGGAATTATACCGCAAGCTGGACTCACTTTCAACGGTGGCGGCAATCCAAAATGACTATCTGGAAAATATAATGGCAGTGATGAGCGATAGTATGACAGAAGAAATCCCGGTATTAAAGCAGGATAGCATCTCTGCGCTGCCGGCAGACTCTATACTTCCAACATCAGAAAACGAGCGAAAGTTTGTGAAGCAATATGAGCAGCGAGAAAAGTATAATCTGTCTGTGCTTTCGCCTATTGCGGCAGAGGGAATGACGTTTTTTGTGCCAGTTGTGGGTGCAAAATTCACAGAAGAGGGGAGTGAAGTAGGTAAGAGCCTAATGCTCATTACGCCTGTAAATGCTCAAGTGTCAAGTATTTATCGCGGAACGGTGGTGGCTGAGTATTATGTAGCAAATCAGGGAATTACGATAGTAGTGCAACATCCTCAGGATTTTATGTCGCTTTATTCAGGAATTGCTACTGCATATGTGCGCAAGGGAGAAAAAGTAAATGCCGGCACTCGCATTGGTGCTATGTCGCAGTCG
Organism: uncultured Porphyromonadaceae bacterium; assembly: GCA_945231345.1. Lineage (GTDB taxonomy): Bacteria > Bacteroidota > Bacteroidia > Bacteroidales > Muribaculaceae > CAJUPY01. Next base: position 9,744 of record CALYOL010000038.1, on the reverse strand, counting down.
CAACACATTCTTGGCATTGAGCTGTGGCACGCCGGTACCCAGCTGAGTCCGCGAGAATATATCGCATTCTAAGCGCACTCTCTAAATACGTTTACAATTATTTGAAAATAATGTGGGCTGCGGTGAGAATTTTGCCGTCGGCATTTTCTATCTGTGCTATTGCATCAGAGCCGTCGATGTGATGGCGGACGATGACTTTTTCTCCAAAGAGAGCTTCGGCATGGAATGTGATGTCGAAAAGAGAGATGGAGTGAGAGTCGTAAAAGTCTAAATCCCACTGGTTTATGATTTGCTCCACATATCGGTTGGTATTAACATGGCGGTTGCAGTCGATATCAGACGCAAGGAAGGTGTGTTCACGCGAAAGGTCTTCCTGTTCCAGTCGGGGAATGCGTGGCAGAGACTCAAGCGGCATATCCATCTCCGGCATAGGCACGCCGTCAGGGAAGAGGGTTAGAAGATTGACAGGGCGGCGTGTAGTGATATCTATTGCAACCCAGGTGGTTCTTACCCAACCGATAACGTTTCCTTCTGCATCATCAAAACGAATGGCGCGCTCTGAATAAAAACGATTTAGCGAGATAATCCATGTAGTCATGGAAAAAGTCTCGTTAAATCGCGGAAAGCGTTCCATCTGCGCAGTCACTCTGCTTAATACCCATGCGGCATTGTGGCTAATCATGTATGTGTAGCCGATGTCGAGGATATTTGCGTGCTCAGTGGCGATATCTATGACCATCTGTGTAAACACCGGCATGGGCATCTGCAACTGAGCGTTGCAGAGGGCTGCTGTGAGGAAAATTTTCTTAGAATGCTTCGGCTCGCTCATTATGATTTCTTTTGGCGTTCGGCACGAATTTTTTGCTCTTCGATGTATTCAGAAACGTATTCACGGTTTGACTTGGTGACCGTTACACGTCCTGAGCGCACAAACTGCCTGATGTCGTATCTCTTCAGTTCTTCAAAGAGAGCCTGAGTCTCGCGGTAGTGTCCCGTCTTCTCGATTACGGTAAATTCACGAGTTACGTCAATTATACGTGCTCCATGAGTGCGTATAATACTTTCCAGGTGAGGCTCGTCTATAAGTAGCGCAGTAGAAACCTTATATAGCGCAACTTCTTGATATACAATGTCGTCGTCGGTCAATAGGAAAGCGCGGATTACGTCAACGCACTTTTCAATCTGCTTTACGACTTTTTCCATCACCTCTCGAGTAGACCATGCAGTGATAGTCCATTTATGTACGCCGGGGATACTACATTCGCTGGCGCAGATAGATTCTATATTGATGCATCGGCGAGTGAAGATGATAGTAACCTGGCTCATCAAGCCGACAGTATTTTCAGAAAAAACCGATACCGTAAAAAGTTCCTTATCCATTATAGAGAAAATTTCTTGTTTTCGTTTAGCATAATGTTATCTACAGTTCCACCGGCGGGAATCATCGGGAATATCATGTCTGAGGCGTCGATATCCACATTTAGGAGATATGTACCGTCGTGACTTAACATTCTGTCTATTGCAGCCGGGAGGTCTTCACGACTTGTGACATCTTCACCGGGTATAGCATAAGCAGCTGCGAGGGCTACAAAGTCAGGGTTCAGCATGTGAGTCTGTGAATAGCGGCTGTGGAAGAAAAGCGTCTGCCACTGGCGTACATTGCCAAGGAAATTGTTGTTAAGAAGCACTATTTTTACTTTTGCGCCATGCTCCATAATAGTGCCAAGCTCCTGGATAGTCATCTGAAGTCCACCATCGCCCACGAAGAGGCAAATGGTTCTGTCAGGGGCACCCATAGAAGCTCCGATAGCGGCAGGGAGCCCGAAACCCATAGTGCCGAGTCCGCCTGAAGATATGAAACTCTTTGGTGCAGAATACTTGAAGTATCTTGAAGCGAACATTTGGTTTTGTCCTACGTCTGTGACACACACAGCCCCCTTGCCGGCAGCTTTAGTCACAGCATTTACCACTTCTCCCATTTTCATTTTTCCTGAATTTGGGTGTACCTCAGGCATAATTACTTCGTCGTATTCCACTTTGTCGCACTGCTCGAATAGCTTGTTCCATTCATCGTGCTTGTTCGGCTTAATGAAGAGTGCGAGCGAGGAGAGAAAAGATTTTGCGTCGGCATTGATAGCCTTGAAAACTTTAATATTTTTGTTCAGCTCTGAGGGGTCGATATCAACGTGAATAATCTTCGGCGCAAGGGCGTATTTCTTGGCATCTCCGGTTACGCGGTCATCGAAACGCATACCCAATGCGAGGATAACGTCAGCCTTGTTTGTAGCGATGTTAGGACCTATATTTCCATGCATGCCCAGCATACCTTTGTATTGCGGTACGTCGCTGTTTATTGTGGATAGTCCGAGGAGAGTGGCCGCTACCGGAATGTCGGCGGTCTGCGCAATTTGGAGTAGTTCTTCCTCTGCGTTTGAGATTGCGACACCGTGCCCTGAGAGAATTAGCGGATGCTTGGCATTGTTTAGTAGTTCTGCCACTTCAAGAACGTCGGCGGAGTCAACATGTGGCATTGGATTATAGCTGCGGATGTAATCGCACGTCTTGTGTTGCCATTCCATCATGCCAATCTGTGCGTCCTTAGCAATATCAAGCACGACAGGTCCAGGGCGTCCTGTTGATGCAATATAGAAAGCGCGAGCTACAGCATCAGGAATGTCTTCCGGTCGTCGGATTTGGATAGCCCATTTAGTGATTTGCTGAGTCATCGCTACCACGTCGGTCTCTTGAAAGGCGTCAGTACCGAGGAAAGCTGAGGCTACTTGCCCGGAAATTACTACGAGCGGAGTGCTGTCCATAAGTGCGTCGCTGAGTCCTGTGACCACGTTAGCGGCGCCGGGACCTGAGGTTACTATTACAACGCCGGGTCTGCCGGTAATTCTTGCGTAGCCCTGAGCAGCGTGGATAGCGCCCTGTTCGTGCCTTACGAGGATATGTCGTATTTTATCCTGATAGTCAAAAAGTTTGTCATATACAGAGATGATTGCGCCACCGGGGTATCCGAAAACCATGTCCACTCCTTCGCTGAGGAGGGATTTTATAAGTCCTTCGGCGCCTGAAATCATTTCGCTCATATACAATATTGTATTATAAGATTTTACAAATTGTTTTATTCTCTCACGCCACCGCGGTCTGCAGAAGTGACCATAGATGCGTATGCTTTCAGTGCTTTAGATATTACGCGGTCTCGGGTGCGAGGCGTAAACGCATCTTTTCCGCGCGCAAGTTCTTCCTCGCGTCGAGCCTGCAGAGTTGCATCGTCTACATGGAGAGAAATGCTGCGAGAAGGAATATCTATTTCAATCATATCTCCGTCCCTTACAAGTCCGATGTTTCCTCCCGCCGCTGCTTCAGGTGAGATGTGTCCGATAGAAAGCCCCGATGTACCGCCTGAGAAACGTCCGTCGGTAATCAGAGCACATTGCTTGCCCAGGTGTTTGCTCTTTATATAGCTTGTAGGATAAAGCATTTCCTGCATGCCCGGTCCTCCCTTAGGACCTTCGTGGATTATCACGACAACATCCCCAGCCACAATTTTGTCTCCCAAAATTGCTTCCACTGCATCTTCCTGAGATTCAAAGACCTTAGCCGGACCGGTAAAGTGGAAAATTGACTCATCAACTCCTGCTGTCTTTACAACGCAGCCGTTTAGTGCGATATTCCCGTGAAGCACGGCAAGTCCACCGTCTTTTACGTAAGCGTGGTCAAAGTCTCGGATACAGCCGGCAGAGTTGTCGCAGTCAAGGTCTGAATAGTAATTCGCCTGACTTCCCATTTCTGTTGTTCTTACACCACCCGGAGCACTCAGCCAAAGTTTTCGGGCGTCATCACTGAAATCCTTTCCACCTATGGCAAAGGCATCAATTTCTTGCTGTAGAGAAAGCCCGTCAACGCGTTTCACACTTGTGTCTATGAGTCCTTGGTCTGCGAGTTGTTTCATTATGGTCACTATACCACCGGCGCGATTAACGTCTTGGATATGATATTTTGAGTTTGGAGAAACTTTGCACAAAACCGGAGTGCGGCGTGAAAGCATGTCAATGTCGTCTATAGTGAAGTTTGCTCCGGCTTCATTTGCAATAGCAAGGAGGTGTAGCACTGTATTTGTAGAGCCTCCCATGGCAATATCCAGAGTCATTGCGTTAAGCATGGCCTCGCGAGTTGCGATAGAGCGGGGAAGAACGCTTTCGTCGTCATTATAGTAGTATGCTTCTGCATTTTTCACGATTTGGCGAGCTGCACGGCGGAAAAGTTCGATGCGGTTTTCGTGAGTAGCCACGATTGTGCCGTTGCCGGGCAGTGCAAGTCCTATTGCTTCGTTCAGGGAGTTCATGGAGTTAGCTGTAAACATGCCGGAGCAAGAGCCGCAAGTAGGGCAGCCTTTTTGCTCAAGAAGTTTGACAACGTCGTCGCTGACAGTGCTGTCTGCAGAGTCAATCATTACATCGATGAGGTCCAGTGGACGGTCGCCGAGCATTCCGGCTTCCATCGGACCCCCGGAAACGAAAATTGCGGGAATATTAAGCCTCATGGCAGCCATCAGCATACCGGGAGTGACTTTGTCGCAGTTTGAGATGCAAACCATAGCGTCTGCTTTGTGGGCGTTTACCATATATTCCACAGAGTCTGCAATCAGGTCGCGAGAGGGAAGTGAATATAGCATGCCATCGTGTCCCATGGCAATACCGTCGTCGATAGCGATGGTGTTAAACTCAGCGGCAAAGCAGCCGAGACTCTCTATTTCATCTTTTACAATCTGTCCGATTTTGTGTAGGTGTACATGTCCCGGAACAAACTGTGTAAAACTGTTTACGATAGCTATAACAGGCTTGCCAAACTGGCATTCTTTCATGCCATTAGCACGCCATAGGGCGCGTGCTCCAGCCATACGGCGTCCCACGGTACTTGCATTGCTTCTAAGAGGTCTGCTCATAATGATAATATAATTTTATATCGTGTAAATTGTACCTATTCTACAAATTTACCTTAGATGTTTACTTTTTATTTCGCAAAGTTAGCGATTTATTTTCAAATTTCAAGCAGATTGTAATAAAATAGTGTTAATTATTACAATTATGGTGAATTTTATGCCAGACTAATCGTGATTTTGCGTTGTTTACTAATGGTTTTATTTAAATATTGTTGTAAATTTAAAGATTTAACTTTTTCAATATAAATTTGAAGATTAATATCAGTTAACTGATTTCGTAATTCAGTCAATTGTTTTTGAAGTTCTTCTCTTTTTTCTTCTAAATTCATAATTATTTAGTTTGCTTAAATTTACTCCAATCTCGCTCTTCACGGCTTGGAAATAATACGCATTCTCCATCAAATTCCTCAAATAATCTACCATCGGCAGTAAAACCGTCATCACCAGTTTTTTTATTGTTACCAATATTGGATAATATGAGTATGTGTAATCACTACTTTGTTACCTTCTTTAAAAAGTTTGTAATGTTTCATATTATCAACAAAATAATATTTAAGATTATTGAAAATATCGTTATAATTGGCCAAATTATACAGAATATTAATATGTTTATTTTTTCATAAGACATATTTAATTTATTACCTGTATATAATAACCATTGAACACACAAATTAAAAAGACTTTTAGGAAGTGGCTGCATATAATATTTATGCCACATTCTATTAAACATAGATTTCGAACACATACATAAAGGGAGTAAGAAAAACAGTTCAATCCCCTTGACTATTAAATACATTATTTTTATCATATTTAGGTACTTTAAATTTATCAGAGTTATCCAAATTACTTCCAATAAATATTAATATTCTTGCTACAATAATATTTAAAACAACTATTAGGATTCTTCACTATTAGGATCCACATGTGGAGGTAATGTATGGGTTGAATTGCTTTTCTTCAGCGATAGTGGTTTCCGTACCATGTCCCGGTAATACGGTGGTTTTTTTATATCATATTTAGGTATTTTAAATTTATCACAGTTATCCAAATTACTGCCAATAAATATTAATATTATTGCTATAATAATATTTAAAACTACCATTATAAGGATCAACATATGTAGGTAATGTATGGGTTAAATTGATTTTCTTCAGAGATAGTGGTTTTCGGACCATGTCCCGGTAATACGGTGGTTTTGTCGGGAAGTGTGAGAAGCCCCTTTTGAATAGATTTTATGAGAGTTTGGTAGTCTCCGCCCGGTAGGTCTGTTCTGCCTATAGAGTGGCGGAAAAGTACGTCGCCTGAGATTACAAAGCCAGACTTTTCTGAGTAATAGCATAGGCTACCCGGAGAGTGTCCGGGAGCATGGATGGCGAGCAAAGTCTCATCACCGATAGTGACTGTATCGCCATCGGAAAGGTTTTCGTCAATAGCAATGGCTGCCATTTGTACCGGGAGGTGAAACATTTGCACCTGTTCCATTATTCGAGAACCAAGCATTGCATCTGCAAGGTTTCCATACACTTTAAGTCCGTATTTCTCCACAAGGTGACTGACTCCGAATACATGGTCAACGTGGAGGTGAGTCAAGAGAATAAACTTTGGCTTAAGACAATTTTTTTTAATGAAATTGTCGATAATAGACCTTTCTCTCTCCACCATCATTCCGGGGTCAATAATTGCACATTCGTGCGATGTAGTGTCGAAAACGATGTATGTGTTTTCGCCAAACATGTTAAATTCAAAACATTCTATTTGCATGGCAGAATAATTAGAAGGGGACGTAAACTATTTTCTTTGTGGCGAAGAATTCTTCGGCAAAGTATTGCGAAATACATTCCTCTATCATGTCTGCTCTCTTAGCAATACGAGAGGTCTCACTTGTAAGGTCTCCACCCTTAAGGCAGATAACACCGTTAGGAATGCTGCACTTGAATCCTTTTTCAATATTCTTCTTTACGAGAGGAATTAACTCGTCAAGACGCATTACGGCACGACTTACTACAAAGTCGAATTTTCGGTGACACTCGCCGATGTCGCCATGCTGGAATGTCACGTTTGTAAGCCCTATTGCTTCAGCGATAGACTGCGCCACGCGAATTTTCTTGCCAATTCGGTCTATGAGATGGAAAGTGCAGCCGGGGAACATTATAGCAAGTGGAATACCCGGAAACCCGCCGCCGGTGCCCATGTCCAGAAAGCGTGTGCCGTCTGTCGGAGTGAAGAATTTTGCTATTGCGAGTGAGTGGAGAACATGATTAACGTAAAGGTTGCCAATGTCTTGGCGTGAAATTACGTTTATCTTAGCATTCCATTCAGGATATAGCTCTCCCAATGCGGAGTACTGCTGCTTTTGCAGTTCGGTGAGGCTGCGGAAGTATTTAGAGATTATGTTGTCCATTTATTGATGAAATTTTGCACAAAGTTAAGCAAAAAAAGTGTAACTTTGCAGTATAAAGACTAATAAAGACACGAATAAAGAAGAAAAGACTATGAAAATAGGAGATAAGGTGCGATTTTTAAGCAGTGTGGGCGGCGGGATAGTGGCTCGCATTAATGGTAATATGGCATATGTAGTAGATGAGGATGGATTTGAGACACCGTCACTCGTTAAGGAGCTTGTAGTGGTGGGCGAAGGTACAGTCCCGTCTTTTAAGCCGAATGACAAGACAGACAAGATTGAGACTAAAACAAAGGAGATAGTCTTTGCAGAGCCTGAGCCGGAATACGTTCCTGAGGAGGTTGAGGGCGGTGATAAGATAAACGTATTGTTGGCTTACGAGCCGGTAGACATACAGCGACTATCTACCACCACGTTTGATACATACCTCGTAAATGACTCAAATTATTACTTAAATTTCACATACCTTACTCGCGACGACGACAGCGCAATGTGGACTTGCAGGCATATAAATACTGTAGAGCCTAATACACAGCTATTTTTAGGAGAACTACTGCGAGAAGATATCTCAAAAATCGGGCATGTTACCTTGCAAATGATTGCATACAAGAAAGGCAAGGACTTTGAAGTGAAGCCTGCCATAAACGTGGAGCTGCGAATAGACGTGACAAAGTTTTTCAAGTTGCATTGCTTTACAGACAATATGTATTTCGACAATCGTGTTCTCGCTTTTGATATAGTAAAGGGTGACGTGGCACGAGGGGAGAGTGATGATTTGAAAGTGAAGAAAGAGGAATTAAGAGCTGCAAGTCAAGATGCTTATCAAATGAGTGATGATACTCGCTTCAAGTCTGCTATGCGAGAAAAACGCCTTGGCGAGCGTCAGACTCGCAAGGTGAAGCAAAAACCGGCTGAGAAGCGAGGCGAGATAATTGTAGTGGACTTACACATACAAGAGCTTGTTGATAACACCCGCGGACTGAGCAATGCAGACATGCTTAATCTTCAGGTTGACCGCTTCAGGCAGATAATGGACGAGAATATTAAAAATCACGGTCAGAAGATAATATTTATACACGGCAAGGGCGAGGGTGTGCTGCGTAATGCCTTGCTAAAGGAGTTGAACTATCGTTATAAGGGACATGACGTGCAAGACGCGTCTTTCCGCGAATATGGCTTCGGCGCCACACAAGTGAAAATAAAATGATACTATATTTTTCAGGAACAGGTAACAGCAAATACGTTGCTACATTGCTCTCCGAACAACTTGGAGAGCAAGTGATGCCGATGATAGGATGCGACGGAAAAGATATTGAGGATAAGCGTATTATATGGGTATTCCCTACTTATTCATGGGGAGTGCCCCCTGTGGTGGCGAATGTTATCAAAAGTATTTCACTTTCACCGGACAGCCGGCACTTTATGGTGACTACCTGTGGCGACGATATAGGTCTTTGCCACAAGATGTGGAGAAAGATAATAAGAGGTAGAGGATGGAAAGATGTGTCTACCTTCTCAGTTACTATGCCAAATTCCTATGTGTGCATGAAAGGTTTTGATGTGGACAGTGAAGACGTGATGCGCAGCAAGCTTGCGGCAGCTCCAGACAGAGTAAAGGAAGTTGCTCAGCAGATAGAAAGTGGCGAAGGTGGTATTGATGACGTTGTGAAAGGCAGCTGGGCATGGATAAAAACAAAGATTATTTACCCATATTTTGTGCGTTTCTGTATGAGTCCTAAAGGTTTTGAGGCAACAGAAACGTGTGTAGGTTGCGGCAAGTGTGTCATGCGTTGTCCAATGGGAAATATACAGATGAAAGACGGTCGCCCTGTGTGGGGCGATAACTGTGCTTTCTGCCTTGCGTGCTATCACCAGTGTTCAGGTCACTGCGGAGTTCGTTATGGCAAGGAAACTGTTGGCAAAGGACACTACTACCTGCCGAAAGTAAAAGTCCCTACTTAGAAACTATCAGGCAGACAGGTTTTGGTAGTGGTAGGGAGTGTTCAGTGGGTGAAAGAAGCCCGGTGGAATGATTGCGGCGGAAGATTTCTATGCAGTTGTCATCTCGTGAAGCGACGAGCAGGAAATCTCCAGAGGGCGTAATGAGGAAGTTGCGCGGGTGCTTTGACGTGTTTGTGTAAGAAATAGATGAAAGGGAGCCGTCGGGAGCTATAGAATAAGTCCTAATGCCGTCACCTTCGCGTCTATTTGATGCGTAAAGAAATTTACCGTCAGGGCTGACGTGAATGTCGCCGGATGCACGAACTCTCAGTGAGTCGCACACAACGCTTTGGCGTGGAGTCAATGTGTTGAATGCCCTCTGATTGTTGGTTCGGTCTAAAATCATGATATCGCCACTGAGTTCGCCAAGTATGTATGCGTGTTCTCCGTCTGG
>CALYOL010000037.1 GCA_945231345.1 uncultured Porphyromonadaceae bacterium | reverse complement strand
CACACATTCTCATCGCCGAGTCTGAATTAAACGCTCGATACTCATCATAAAGATGCCCTACCGCATCAAACTTTACTGCTATATTCTGAGCACTGTCCGCCTCGGCACGATACGTTGCAATTTTGTCAAGTTTTATGCGCACATAGCTATCCTTAGCCTTTATTACTCTCTTTAGCTCAGCCATTAACGAATCAACACGCTCAGCTGCACTGCCAGAAACACAGACAACGAACATCAAAAGAAAAAGTTGAATGGCTTTAATCATAGCTTTATACAAGTTTTGGTTCTACAAGTTTCGCCCCTCGCAAAAAGTCTGCTACCGCCATGCGCTTTTTACCCTGTATCTGAATTTCTTTAAGCGAAATTCTGCCATCTGCCGCATCTATCACTATGCTGTCGCGGCAAACCTCTATTGCACCGGGACTTAATTCACCACGCGGCTCTACAATCTCTGCCTCATACACTTTCATTTGTCTTGGAGCAGGATTGCTCTCATCTGTAATTTCCAGATATGCAGCAGGATATGGCGAAAGACCACGAATAAGATTATACACCTGGCGTGCAGGCTTATTAAAATCGATTTTGCACGTTTCCTTAAATATTTTCGGCGCAGCTTTTGGTTCTGAGCCATCCTTTATGAGCGTATCCTGTGGAACTGTCTTAAGCGTACCTGCAACTATCTGATTAAGAGTGTCAAGTGTCAAACTTGCACCCAATTCCATCAGTCGGTCATGCACCGACCCCACATTCTCATCATCAGCAATGTCTATCGCCTGTTGAGCTATTATGTCCCCGGTATCTATCTCATGCTTTAGGAAAAACGTAGTGACTCCCGTGCGCTTTTCACCATTTATCACTGCCCAATTTATCGGTGCCGCGCCTCGGTAATCCGGCAATAGCGATGCATGAAGATTAAAAGTACCCAGCGGTGGCATTTCCCACACAACACGCGGAAGCATACGGAATGCGATTACCACAAAAATATCCGCCGAATAGCTCCGCAACTCCTCAACAAACGACTCATCTTTCAGATTTACCGGCTGAAGAACCGGAAGATTATGAGCCAAAGCATATTCCTTTACCGGAGACTGATACATGTGGTGTCCGCGACCTGCCGGCTTATCCGGCATAGTCACAACTGCCACAACATTAAACCCTGCATTACAGATTTTGTCAAGGCTACAAACCGCAAATTCAGGCGTGCCGAGAAATACTATTTTTAGGTCTGACTTTTTCATTTTAATTTCAATTTTTTCATTAAATGCCTTTATTACACCACATCATTGTGCCTAAACACCTTCCTCCAGCGCCTTCCAAAGCTTGTCATCTGGCACAGGTGCTGTCACGTCTATTTCCTGTTTAGATACCGGGTGTATAAATTGTATTCTGCGAGCAAGAAGCGAGATTGACCCGTCTGGATTGCTACGCTTTGCTCCATATTTCAGGTCTCCTCGGATTGGACTGCCTATTGCTGACAGCTGAACGCGTATCTGATGCTTTCGCCCCGTCAGCAAATTGACCTCCAGCAGGTAATACCTTTCCGACGACGCTATCAGCCTGTATTTCAGCCGCGCCTCCTTAGCATCCTTTTTCGGTGAGACATATGCGTAAGACTTGTTCGTCTTTTCAACTGTCGTTATATAGTGAGTCAAAAGCGCCTCCTCCTGTTCCGGCTTATTGGCAGTGATTGCCCAATACGTCTTATGGACTTCGCCATTACGAAACATCTCATTGAGCCTTGCCAATGCCTTTGACGTCTTTGCAAAAACCACAAGACCCGCAACCGGACGGTCCAGCCTGTGAGCAACCCCTAAAAAGACATTGCCCGGCTTCGCATATTTCTCCTTAAGCCATTCCTTTACAATATCACACAGTGGCTTGTCGCCCGTCTTGTCTCCTTGGACAATCTCGCCGGGTGCCTTATTTACTATGATTATATGATTATCTTCGTAAACTACTTCCATATCACTTTAATAGCCATACTTCAAGCATATATACTGCCGCTCCTGAGAGATAGCCCGCAAGAGCTATGCCTGTAAACTTCTTCAGATACCAGCCAAACGAAATTTTATCAAGACCCATGGCTATCACACCGGCCGCACTACCTATTATGAGCAGGTTTCCTCCTACACCTGCGCAGTAACTGAGAAATTCCCAAAATGCGCCATCTACCATGAAATACGCCTGATAACTCGCAGGGTCTGCTATCAGCTCTACAGGATACATTCCAATTACACCTGCCACAAGCGGTACATTATCAACTACCGAAGACAGCATGCCAAGAAGCACATTTATTGCGTATATATTATGTATCTTTTCATCAAGGAATTGAGACGTCGTATTCAATATTCCGCTTGCCTGAAGAACTGACACCGCCATTAGAATACCCAGAAAAAACAGTATTGATGGCATATCTATTCTCGCTATCACCTTAGGCAGGCGCTGCTCGCGCGATATGTCAAGGCGTTTCCCGTTATAAAAACACTCGGTAAACGTCCACAGAACTCCAAGCACAAACAAGATGCCAACAAACGGAGGCATGTGCGTCACAGACTTAAACACCGGTACAAGCAACAGACCGGCTACTCCCAATATCAATATTACACGCTTCTCCCGCCGTGTTATCGGGTCATCCTTAACTACCTCCTCTACATGCTTCGGTAGTTTTCCTTTTATATTGCTTGAAACTATTATCAGAGGCACAAGCAACGCAACTATACTCGGCAACAGAACATAGCATATCAGCGCTCCTGCCGTCACATTGCCCTTAACCCAAAGCATTATCGTCGTAACGTCACCAATGGGAGACCATGCGCCACCCGCATTTGCCGAAATGACTATCATCGCAGTGTAAATCCATCGTTCCCTCTTGTTCGCTATCAGCTTTCTAAGTAGCAATATCATTACGATAGATGTTGTCATATTGTCCAGGATTGCTGAAAACACAAACGTTGTCAGGCATACTACCCACAACAGCTTTCGCTTATTGCGAGTCCGTATATGGTCTGTAATTATCGAAAATCCCCCATGTACGTCTATTAGCTCTACTATTGTCATCGCCCCGATTAAGAACAGCAATGTCTGAGTGATTTCGCCCAGCGACTCCACAAGCTGCACATTTAGAACATATTCAAGACACTGCTCTGCCAGAGTCTTCCCATGAAGATGATAGTTTTCCTTTACATAGGCTTCAAGACCGGACATATTGACCTCCGGCACTATTTGACCTGCCCCCATAGTATATACCACCCACAGAAGCATGCCTAACAACAAAGCTATCGCTGACTTATCAACTCGCAACTGACGTTCCATCGCAATCGCAAGATAGCCTATCAAAAATAAAATTACAAGAGTAAGAATCATTAGTGTTTACAATATAAAGAACATTACTTGCTATTTCTTAGGTCGCTGTTTTTTCGCTGTGCAAAGTTAATAATTACTCCTCAAAATTGCAACAGAAAAGTTACAATTTTTCCACTTAAACCTTACGCAATTATCCAAATCCTTTTCCACCCAATTTATCCAAACTCATTATAACTCATAAGCCTCAAATCATTCTCAAAAAGCGAATTACAACAGACAGCCCGGCAATACTTCACTGTATGCTCTTGCAATAACCATTCAAGACATCAATAGGAAAGCCTCACACCCTAACCCTCAAAAAACCTCTTCAGCTTATATATCATTTCCTCCCACCTGCTTTTAATAGGAGTGAGGATTGGACGGAATGTCTCGGTTTTTGTAGGAATAAACGTCCTCAGACCTCCACGATGACATATTACATCTAACTTCTCACCCATTATCACCGGCTCGCCATCTATATGGGCAGGACCTTCCGCTTGCCGCTCTATTGTGATATGGTCCGTCTTAAAAGTTTCTATCAGAATATTTTTGTTTATTGTCCCGGAAATCAAGTCAAAACCAACGATGGCGGTATCTATCATGCTTCCGGCATGGATTATTGTCACATCTAAAAGACCGTCTGTCATATCCGCTCCGGGTGCAATATAGGCATTGTTGCCATATTGCGACGCATTGCAGCATGCCACACAAAAAGCATTCTCTGTCAGAGTTTTCCCATTTGCTTGGATTACATATTCTGCCGTCTTGTAATTCAGATACTCCTCTATCGCACTTTTTATGTATGTCATAAAGCCTCGCCTACTCTGCTGAGAAAACTTCCAGCTCACAGACGCATCAAATCCCATTCCAAACGTACAGAAAAACGGCAGCCCATTCACTTCGCAATAGTCCAAATCCACTGCATTCTCCTCCGCTATCACATCAAGCGCATATTCCACATCCATCGGAATATACAGATGCCGAGCAAGACCATTACCGGAACCCACCGGGATTATTCCGAAGATTACGTCTGTATCTTTCAGCGCCGTTGCCGTCTCATTGATTGTTCCGTCACCGCCGGCGGCTATCACTGCATAATATCCGCGCTCTACTGCCTCTTCTCCAAACTTTGTCGCATCTCCGCGAGCGGTTGTATAGCGTACCTCTATCTCAAATTTATCCCCAAGCTTGCTCAGCACAAGGTATTCCAGACCTTCCTTGCTCGTTGTGCCTGAAACGGGATTTATTATTACCATTACTCGCTTTGATATCTGACTCATAGACCTAATTTTTATGCAAAGTTAATAATTTATCCTTAAAATAACAAAATTAAGGGCTGCCACGCATCACACGCAGCAGCCCCACCGTGAAAAGAAACATATAATTTACCTATTGCTTCTCATGCAAAAATATTAAACTTTTGCGAGACCATTATTCTATAACGAGCATTGTCCAATACTTGATAGACGGCACTGTGAACGTCACCGTTGTTCCTGATTGTTTGAATTCAAGTTCTTGGATTGCACCTGCATGGCTGTCTGGTGATGCCACCCATACTTTTGACACCTTATTTTTGCATGTCAGTGCTACTGGCAAATTCAGCGTCAGGCGTGGAGCCGGACGTGTGCCATTTAGGTCGCGCCAAGACATATCATCGGTATTGCGGAAATTCAGCAGATGTACCACCGTTGCACCATCTACTGTCTTTGCGTAGGTTGAGATATTGCCCTGCTTTGGTGGCCATGAATTGATAGATATCTTCTTTGACGCATCTGTGCAAGACATTGCCACTACCGTCTCATTCTGTGATGAATACTGGCGAAGATAGTTCTGATACGCTGTTGCGAAATCATAATAGCGTACTATTGCCGTCTTTAGCTCCTCATCCATTGCCAGAGGAGACGCCGGGAAATATTCGCGGCTCAGCATATGGTCGCCAAGTTCAAGGTGCGCTCCACCGAGGGCAAACATTACGGCATCTGTAAGTAGTACACCAGGTGTATTGAAATACCCGGTCTCGCGGTCTGCCTTGTCATAATTCATATATGCGGCAAAAACCGTCCGGAGAGTATGGTTGCTATAGGTGTCATTCGCCTTGATTACATTATACAGACTCGAGAACTGGTCTTCATCGTTCCACATTTCATTGTAGCAGAAGTCCACCTTTCCGGTGCCACATATCTGAGATGCACCATAGCTACCTACCGCATTCATTACAAGACGTTTATCCGGGTGACGCTTCTTCATCGCTTCAATAAAAGAAGCATATCCCTTTGGCAAGTTTACCGCATTGCCATTATAGTCATACAGATTGCCGCGGTAGCCAAGCTGGTCTATCTGATAGCCGTCAAAGTCTATGTTGGAATAAACTTCATCATTGCGTTCAGCAAGGTATGCCTGCCATTCAGGATTTGACGGGTCTACAAGGAATATGTCGCTCTTCCATGAAGATGGCAGCCCATGGAAATCCTTATCTGAGTGCTGAGTATTCTTAAATAAATACCATTCCTCTTTCACACCGTCGCTCGCTGCATCATCAAGTGCTCCAAAACACAGATTATAGAAGATTGACTTCATTCCATAGCCATGCTGAACATTTATATATTTTTTTACAACAGAAGTATACACGTCGCGGTTAGCTATGTCTTTATATACGTCAAGTAGCTTGTCTCGTGTGCCGCCAAGTGGCCAATGGTGCTTATAATGCCAGTCTTGAAATTGAACACCGTTTATGTGGCAGCGGTTTAGAAACTCCATTTCGCCTTCTATAACGCCGTCGGCTAGTTTTGAAGAGTCAAAAGTGGCTACGAAACCATAGCGAGGGAACACTGTCCAGTCAGACGACACGTCTACACCTATCGTTCCCATAACTGTCTCCTCATTCTCGCCGCTCATCTTGTAAATATCCACAAGATAGCCCATATAGTCCTTGCTCGGAGCTGTCCAAGTCCATGTCGTTCCGGTCATATCCTGCTCTGAGATTACTTCCGCACCGTGGCGATAGCGGATTTTTGCTCCGGATGGTACTGAAGATGCCGTGAATGTCACCTTACTGCCGGGCGTATAGCACGCACGGTCTGTGCTGAGTTCTACAGTTAGTGATGATTTCACTGTTCTGACGTCTGTCACTGAAGACTCGCCTCCGCCCTGGTCCGGTTTTGTTTCAGAACCATCCCCCGGCTCGTCACTGCTACAACTGCAGGTTGTAGCAGCGCAGAGCACAAGTGATGTAAGTATATACTTGTAATTTATCATGATTATTACACGTTAGTTTTTTGTGATGATTACTGTCTCATGGAGCTGGTCAAGTGTGATGGTATATGAGCCTGAGGATGTTATCTTCCACTTCTGGTCTACATCACCAACATTCACGTCAAGGTATTGAGCCTTGAATGTGTCGCTGCTCTTGTCCACAAAGAGTAATGGTTCTATCGCTCCGGTTGGCTCCATATTGCCCTTTGATGCAAGGAACCATGCGCCATTCCAGTCTGATTGCTTGTCACAGCTAAACTTCATCTCTCCTTCATTCAGGTTGCCGCTCCATGTGAACACGTATGGGTCGTCTGTTGCCGTCATTGCTGTGGCATTGCCAAGGTCCCAGCCATTTGGAGTTGCGTCACCTACAAGATAAATGCAATCGTATGGCACAAACTCTGTCATCAGCATTCGCTCTTTGCCACTGCGTATATCAAAGCATATCTTATACGGTTTGTTGTTCTCGTCATCTTTTAGGTACCACTTATTGTCCGGGTCAAAACCTTTGACTAATACAACACTGCTATTTGTGTATGACGCATTTGCCTCTGTTGCCTTAAACATATTTTCCCATGAGCCGTCACTCGTACCAAACTTAAACTCGCCGCCCTGAGTAAAGTGTACTCCTATGCGGAACAGATACGGGTCAAGCACGTCTTTGGCCATTGACCAGAAGCTCCAGCCTGTCTCATTGCCTACGAAATAAAGTGCATCATATGCCGGCATTTCGCCCGCGCTTTCGGCGATTGTCATGCTTAGGGTAAGAAGGTTTACGTCAACCTGATAGGTCTTAGCCTCATCTATCACAAACTTGTTGTCCGGTTGGTCATCTGAATCACGATATACAAGACCGCCATTGCCGTCGTTGTTATATGATGGCATGAACTGCCCCTTTGTGGTGATAAACTTAAACTCACCTGATTTCAGACTGCCTGTCCAGGTAAATATGCCATTGTCCTTGCGTGTCATTTCTGACGCATTGTCCGCACTCCATCCGTTTGGCGCTGCATCACCTATGATGTAAAGCGTCGTTGTCACTGGCTTGTATGCCATTACGGTAAACTGGGTCGTTGCAACCTGTGGCTCTTCCATGCCTGCTACGTGAGCTGTCACTCTCGCTGCAAGGTCTACTGTCTCGCCCGGGCGAACTCCAAGCTGGTTGATAAGCGTATTGTTCAGCGATTCCACGTTTGGTGCCCATGAATATTTCTGCGTCTCACCTGTATAGACGTATACCGGATCTGCAAAATCGTTCTCTGCAAGAGAGATTTCAAGGTCGTATGAGATTCGTGCTCCCGTGCCATAGTTCGTTCCTGTCGTCCATGTCACCTTTACGGCCTCTGATGAGTGCTCTGCCTCATTCAGGATTACCTCCATACTGCTTGCACTGATAGCCAATTCTTCGCTACCCTTGTCAAGCTCTGTATAGTCGTTGTCTGTACATGCAGTAAACATTGTCACTGCTGCTACGGCTATCGTATTAAATATATACTTTAGTTTCATGATAATTGCGAATTTTTAGATTAATAACCATCGTTTTGACTCATCAATGGGTTGCCGTCGCGTTCTGTCTGTGGGATTGGGAACAGCAGACGGTCCTTTGTTGCATTTACCTTGCCTATTGAATGAAGGAAGTTTAGAGCATACTCACCGTGATTGATTCTTATCATGTCAAACCAGCGGTGACCTTCAAACGCAAGCTCCATGCGGCGCTCGTGGATGATTATCTCACGCATTTCCTCTTTTGTCTTCCCTGAACCAAGCACATCCGGCAGTCCTGCACGGCGACGTACTATGTTCAGTGGTTGTGATGCGTCTGTTGTCATGCCAAGTTCATTCAGCGCCTCTGCCTTCATCAGCAGCACACCCGCATAGCGATATACCACAAAGTTTGACGGATTTGTATTATACTCAGGCGAAATTGTCTTTGACACAAGAAATTTACGCACGTTATAGCCTGTATTAGACCAGCTTTTCTTGTATGGAGTTCCCTCCCAGTCTGGACACCCTTCATAGAAGATGGTTATATCCTTGCGGAGGTCGCCCTCCTCATATGAATCCACAAATTCCTGTGTCGGCTGGTTCCATCCATAGCATCCTGCTACAAGGTTTGACCCGCGTGGTCCCATAAACGTTGAGAGCCAGGAGCTGTACGGTGTATTTCCCCAGAAGTCTGACTCTGTGCTGCCTGAATACTGAACCTCAAAGATTGATTCTGCTCCATTGCGTACTGGGCAGTTGAAGTTGTCCTTATACTCACATGTGCGCAGGTCATAGCCAAGGGCTTCGATTTCTTCGCAAAGAGTCACTACCTCTGAATAGCGGCTTGCGTCATCTTGCGCAAGTGTCAGGTCTATATCCGCCATCATATACAGTGCTGCTTCCTTGCATGCACGACCTTTGTTATAGGCATCAAGCTCTGCCTTTGCTGGTAGTAGGTCTATTGCCTGGCGTACGTCACTGATTATCTGCTCATAAACCTCTGCCACCGGGCGGCGTGCTATTGCCGTTGATGTTCCAGGTTCGTATGGCTCGGTACGGATTGGAAGGTCTCCGAATAGGCGCACAAGGATGTAATAGTAGTGTGCGCGGAGGAAAAGTGCCTCTCCCATGCAGCGGTCGTAAACGTCGCTGCTGATATCGCTTGCGTTCTCAAGGCTCTGGATTAGGTTATTACACTGAGCTATGCCTATCCATGGTGAACGCCACATATATAGTGCCATGCCGTTATCTGAGTTCGCTGTGAAGTTTGCGCATTGGGTGGTCTCGATTCCGTCGTCACCACCGCCTGCACCTACATTTGAGTTGCCCGCTACTATATCAAGCGACCACATGCGCTGGTTATATAGGTTTGACGACCTTAGAGGCACATAGCATGCGTTTGCCATCGCTATTGCTACCTCGTCTGTTACATTTTCCTGTGGGTCAACCTGGTCGTAAGGTGACTTCTCAAGAAAGTCTGAGCATGAGCTGAACATTAGAGCCGCTGCTCCCACAAGGGTCATAAATATCTTATTTTTCATGATTTTCTAATGTTTAGAAGTTAAGTGATACGCCTAAGTTGAATGTGCGAGATGCCGGGAAACTTGAATAGTCTATTCCGTCTATCCCTACTTCTGGGTCTATGCCTGAATAGCCTGTGATTGTTGCTACATTCTCGCATGAGAGGATTACGCGTGCCTGCTCAAATCCGATTTTGCGGAGCAGTGGCTTCGGTACGTTATAGCCAAGCGTGATGTTTTTGATGCGGAGATATGAACCATCTTCTACCCAGCGGTCGCTGATGCGGTTATTTCCATTCGGGTCTGCCCATACCGCGCGAGGCATGCTGTTTGATGTTCCCTCGCCGTGCCAACGCTCTGCTGTGCTTGCATATTGGTTATATGCGGCAGACATGCTTTCCATCACTGAGCGTGTACGGTTGTAAATCTTGCCTCCCGCTGCTCCTTGTAGGTAGATTGATAGTTCAAAATCCTTATATGCAAGGCGGTTGTTCATTGAGAAGAGCCATGTCGGATTTGGATTGCCTATCACTGTGCGGTCCTCATCATTGATTACACCGTCATTATTGAGGTCTTTGAAACGGATGTCGCCCGGCTCTGCGCCTGCCTGGATTGCGTGGGCTTCCACTTCTGCCTGGTTCTGGAATATTCCATCTGTCACATAGCCATAGAAGGCATTGATTGGAAGGTCTTTTGAGAGAATTGTCGCGTATGCGCCGCCAAACTGGTTGCGATACAGTGGGCTGTCACTGTTCAGGTCTTTTATCTTGTTCTTATTATACGTTACTACAAGGTTTGTCTCCCAGTCTACAACTCCCTGAACGTTCAGTGAGTTCGCTGTCAGTTCCCATCCGATGTTGCGTACTTTGCCTGCATTGGTGTATGTATCGAATGTATCTTCATACCCTGATGTGATTGGAATTGCTGCCTTTACCAGCATGTCATTCGTGTTTTTGATATATCCGTCAAGGCTTACATTCAGGCGTGACTTGAAAAACGACATATCAACACCTGCATTAAACTGCTCTATCTCTTCCCAGTGAATATACGGATTTGACAGAACCTGTGAATAAAGTGCACTCTGCTCTCCGTCTGCATCTGGTCCAAATGGATAAAGGATTGTTGTCAGAGATGAAATATAGCTGTAGTTGCCTACTGATGCCTGGCTACCTGTCAGACCATACCCCAAACGAAGCTTCAGGTCATTGAGCACCATATCTTTCGGGAAAAATTCTTCTGACGAAATGCGCCATGCTGCTGATGCTGACGGGAATGTTCCCCAGCGATGCTTTGGCCCGAAGCGGCTTGAACCGTCGCGGCGCACTGTTGCTGTCAGATAATACTTATTGTCATACACATAGTTTGCGCGTGCCATATAAGACAGTAGAGCCCAGTCATTGCGTGAACCGCCAAAGTCATATACCTTTTCACCATTGTTTATCTGATGTACATTGTCAAAGAGGAAGCCGTTAACCTGTCCGTTTATCCACTGGAAGTCATTCCACTGTGCCGACATACCTGCCATCACGTTCAGGTCATGCTTCTTGTTAAACGTATAGTTAAAGGTAAAGTAGTTATCCCATAGATATGTAAAAGACTTATTGCTGCTCTGATATTGTGAACTTTCCTCCACTGGGGTCGGTTTCCAGTTATATTTCGGTGAGAAACTTTCTGCATCCCAGAATTTTGCATCATAGCCAAATAGAGAGCGGAACTGTAGCCAATTCGTAAACTTGATGTCTGCTGCTATATTGGCAAGAAGATTATATCCCTTTGTTCCACTGCGATATACCTCATTGCTTCCTACCGGGTTGCGTACTCCGCCATACCATTCTGAATTACCTTCCGGTCCTGTCCATTCGCCAAACTCATCCTTTACTGTATAGATTGGTAGTGCCTGCATCGCATCCCACATGCTGTACGACCCTGAGCTCTTGTCATCTGCACTGAAAAGAAGGTTGTTTGAGATTTTCAGCCAGTTTTTCACCTGAGCATCATTATTTGACTGGAATGTGAAGCGGCGGTATCTTACGTGTTCAACTATTCCTGTCTGGTCAAGCATGCCGGCTGAGAAATAATAGTGTGATTTCTCGCTCCCGCCTGAATAGCTGACATTGTAGTTTTGCATAACACCGGTCTGAAGAAGCTCATCTACCCAGTTCGTTGAAGTTGTCAACGTTGACGGGTCTACCCAGTCTGGATTTGCATTATGACCCGCATTGTTCATCATGTCATTGTTTAGAGCTGCATAGCCTGCTGAATTTAGCAAGTCCATCTTCTTTGACGCATTCTGTATTGCCGCATTGATAGAAACCGAAATCTTGCCGTCTCCTGCTGCTCCTTTGCGTGTCGTTATCATTATCACACCGT
>CALYOL010000036.1 GCA_945231345.1 uncultured Porphyromonadaceae bacterium | reverse complement strand
ATCTACACGCGTAAGAGCGTCGGCAGCGTCAGATGTGTATAAGAGACAGCCCGTATGCTGTTGCGGGATGTGGTGAAGAAGATAGGAGCCAATGGGTATCATACAGTGAATGTGGATGTGACAATCATAGCTCAGGCACCGAAGATGCTGCCCTATATCGAGCAAATGCGCCAGAACATAGCAGAAGACCTGGGTATAGACCTTGATGCTGTGTCGGTGAAGGCGACAACGACAGAGCGGCTTGGTTTTACGGGTCGCGGCGAGGGGATAGCGGCTCAGGCAACGGCTCTGATAGAGAAGTGATTTGGCAAGGGAGCCGGCTAAAAAGCGTGTGTAAGATATAATAGAAATTAGAACTTATAAAATAATACCAATATGAAAAAACTGTTTGCTATCATAGCATTTATGGTTGTAATGTTTGTGGCAACCGCGTCAGAATCTGTGTATTACGATGCACGAAATTATGAGATAATAGGCACTCTTGCACCAGATGCAAGCCAACCATTTTCACGACTGCCGGACAGCCTTAAAGATACAATCCGTAAGGAGGTTTGGGATTTGGGCTTAAACTCAGCAGGCATAGCAATACGCTTTTCGACAGACACCAAGACGATGAGGGTCAGGTGGAAATCACATAACAAATTCAGCATGAACCATATGACGCCTACGGGTATCCGCGGTCTTGACCTATATACTCTTCAAGAAGACTCGACATGGACATTTGTAAACAGCGGTCGCCCGAGCCTGAGCAGCGCAACAACGACAGCGCGGCTTGCGACGTCAATTCCAGAGCGCGGAATGCGGGAATATATGCTTTATCTGTCGCTATATGATGGGGTTGACAGCCTGGAGATAGGAGTGGATTCAACGGCAGTGATAGCGATGCCGGCGATAAATCTGCCAGTGAGGGAGAAGCCAATCGTGATGTATGGCACCAGTATCCTACAAGGAGGCTGTGCAAACCGTCCCGGAATGGCGCATACAAACATAATAGAGCGAGCTATGAACAGGGAGGTGATAAACCTTGGTTTCAGTGGAAATGCTCGTCTTGACAAGGGGATAGCAGAGCTAATGGCGACTTGCGATGCGGCGTGCTATGTGATAGACCCACTGCCAAACTGCACGTCAGACTTGCTGAAGGAGAAACTTGCTGATTTTTATCATATAATCCGGTCGGCTCGCCCTGATACGCCGATAATATTTGTTGAAAGTCCGCTATTCCCAGTGATGAGATTTGATGAAGAGGCTAATGCCACTATTACAGAGAAAAACGCAACGCTACGCACCATATATGATGGCTTTGTAGCGTCAGGCGACAAAAATCTGCTGTATTTTGAGGGAAATGGCGTATTTGACGGCAATGCGGAGCTGACAGTGGATAATTATCACCTGACAGACTATGGTTTCAGTCAATTTGCGGAGCGATTGCTGCCGGTGATAAAGAAAGCGGTGAATAGAGAATAGAGAATAGAGAATAGAGAATAGAGGGGGAGTGGGTAGAGTCGGACGTGAAGCATCACGCCCCCTGCGATAACATGGTGGAAATAGGAGAAATAGGGAATAGATGGGTTAGTTTACTTGCTCGGCTTTTTCGAGAGGGTCACGCAGTTTGGCGGGGACTTTGTTCGCCTTGTTGATGTCGTATTTTTTGCGTGTTTTCTTGGTTTTATTGTTGGTGGTGTCTTTTGCAGCCTTGATGGAATCGGATGTTGCGGCGAGAGAATCCGCGGCAATGGCGGAGGAGTCTGGCGAGACAGTTGAAGCTTTTGGATTTGTGTCGCTGCTGCAACGTGAAGTACCGGCAACGATAATCACGACAAGTGCGAGCAGTGCGACAAGTGCAATCAGTCCACGGCGTTCGTTAGCGGTCATCATTTGAGGAGAGGGGATAATAAGACAATCGTGATTAGCACCGGGGCAATCCACTTGAGAATGAATGCCACGATTGGGTACATTATGGAGTTGATTTCGCCGTGGTTGGTCATTTCGTCTTTGAGGACTTTTTTATCGACATACCACCCAATGAAAATAGACATTATAATAGCGCCAACGGGGAGCATAATGTTTGACGAGCAAGCGTCTAAAGCATCAAAGATTGAGTAACCGAAAATTTTAATGTGAGAGAGAGTGCCTTGTGAGAGCGAGCAGACTGAGCTGAGGATGAACAGAGGTAAAATAACGAGGATGCAAGATTTAATTCTGCTGACCTTGAAACGGTCCTCAAAAAACTTGATAGTTACCTCAGCGATAGAGATTGTGGAAGTGAGCGCCGCGACGAAGAGGAGGAGGAAGAATAGCGCGGACCAAAATTCGCTGAAGTGCATTTGTGAGAAGACTTGCGGGAGCGTCACGAATACGAGCGTTGCTCCCTCCAGCTCGTTCCCCAAAAGTCCGAAAGAAGTGACAGCGGGGAATATAATAACGCCCATCATTAGTGCGACAAGCAGGTCGAGAGAAGAAACAGTGATGGCTGTAGTGACGAGCTTGGTGTCTTTAGGGAAATATGAAGCGGAAGTGCTCAGCACACCCATCCCGAGGGAGAGCGAGAAAAATGCCTGTCCAAGAGCATTTACGCAAACCATAGGAGTTATTTTGCTGAAGTCCGGGCTCATGAAGAATTTCAGTCCCTCTGTAGCCTTAGGAAGGCTGAGCGATACGCAGCAGAAAAGGAGGAGGATAATGAAAAGGATAGGCATAAGGATGTTAGAAATCTTGCCGATGCCTTTTTTCACGCCGTTAACGAGGATTAGCAGGTTGAGGATAATAGCGATGAACGTGAAAATGATAGGCTTGAAGTCGCTCTGAATGTATTCCGTCATTTTTTCCTTAAACTGTACGTCGCAAGCCTCTCCCCATGAGTAAGCAATGGTTTCGGATGATGATTGGAAAAGGTCGCCGGTTACGGAGAAGAAGAAATATTCAAGAGTCCACCCGGCAACGACGATGTAGAAGCTCAGAATCATGTAAGAAGCGATGATGGGCAGAGTACCGGCGAGCCACCAAGGAGTCTTACCGGCGAGACGGCGATAAACACCGACAGCGTCTTCTTTTATGCCGCGTCCGAGGGCAAATTCACCGACCATTACGGGGACACCGAGGAGGAAAACACATGCAATATAAACAAGCAGGAATGCAGCACCTCCGTTTGCTTGAGTTTCTGCGGGGAAACGCCACACGTTACCCAATCCGACCGCCGAGCCGACCGTAGCGGCAACGAGGGCAATTTTACTTCCGAACGTATCTTTTGATTTCATTGCTTACCAATTGGAATTTTTTTGCAAAAGTAGTAAAATAAATCTGATTTATAATGAAAAGCGGAGAAAAAGTTTTGAAAATGTATTATAGGAAGCTGAAAAAGCCGGGGTATAATTATGAATTAAACCATAAAAAGAGCTAATACACAAAAATTTAACATAAAAATTTAACAGAAAAATGATACACTTTTGGAAAAAATGAATTATCTTTGTAGTCCGAATTATAGTAGGGCGAAAATTATTAACAAACAATAAAAACTTAAGACATGAAAAAACTTTTACTCTCACTCGCATGTGTATTTGGCTTAGGCACAGCTGCACAGGCACAGGAAGCGGTAGCAGACATAGCAGGTGTACTTGCTTCCGCATCAGGTACAACAGTAACTGTATCATCAGATGCAGTAGCAGTAGCACAGCAAGGCAGGAACCTTTGGATTAAGGATAATTCAGGATGGATTCTTGTATATGGCGACCTTACAGAAACATACGCTAACGGCGATGTAATCCCGGGCGGATATGGTGGTAAATATTCACCATACAAGAACCTCCCGGAACTTGCAAACCCAACAGGCTTCACAAAAGGGGCAAACAAAGGTGCAGTAGCTCCAAAAGCAGTAACAGCGTCAGCATTTGCATCAGAACCACTATGTAGCTACATAGAGCTACGCGGTAAGGTTGAGGGCGCCGGTCGTAACTACACACTTACAGACGCAACAGGTACCGCAGCAATTTACACTACAGGAACAAACATAACAGTGAACACAGGCGAAGACGTAGTTGTACGCGGTTTCGTATCAGTTTACAACACCAACTATCAGATTTCACCAGTAGAGTCAATCGTGATGGGTGGGGCAACAGAGCCAACTGTAGATGAGGCAGCAAATATTGCAGGATTTATCTCAGCAGCATCAGCAAATGAGACAAAAATCAATGCAGATGCAACAGTACAGTATCAGCTCGGCAACAACCTGTGGATTAAGGATGCATCAGGCTACCTTCTCGTATACGGCAACGTAGGTCAGACATACGCAAGCGGTGACGTGATAGCAGCAGGCTATTCAGGTACATACTCAAACTACAAGAACCTTGTAGAAATGGTTCCAAATGCAACAACATTTGCAGCAGCAAAAAACAATGTAGGAGCAGTAGAACCTGCAGTAGTTCTTGCAGCGGACGCAGAAGCAGAGCCAATCAGCAGCTTTATTGAAATGCGCGGTGTGAAAATCACAGCAAAGGCAGGTGGCACAGCAGGTCGTGACTATATAGCATCAGACGCATCAGGTGAGGTAGCGCTTCACACAGCAAGCTCATCATTCCAGGTAACAGAAGGAGAAAACATGACAGTACGCGGTTTCGTATCAATCTACGACACAAGCTATCAGATTACTCCGGTAGAAATCCTGAATGCATCAGGCCGTGAGACAGTAGCAACTCCAACATTCTCAGTTGCAGCAGGTGAAGTAGTAGCAGGAACAGAAGTAGCAATTTCATGCGCAACAGAAGGAGCAACCATCTACTACACACTTGACGGCACAACTCCAACAGCAGCATCACTTGTATACAGTGCACCTATCGCCATTACAGAGGCTGTGACAATCAGCGCAATCGCAGTGGCAGACGGTATGGATGACTCAGCAGTAGCAACAGCGTCTTACACAATCTTTGAGATTGCAGCAAATGTGGCAATGTTTAACTTCACAGACCCATCAACTCTTAACCCGGCATACACAGTCGCAGATGCAAAGGCGGACGGCACAACAGGTAACTCACTTATCGAAGTTGATGACGTAGCATTCACAGTAAGCGAAATCTCAGTAACAGCAGTTAAGGGTACAGGAACAACAAAATCACGTCTTTACTATCAGACAACTGCAGACGTATGGTCATACCGCGTATATAAGAACTACGAAATCAAGGTAGCCTCTTCAAATGATAATACAATCACAAAGGTGACAATGGTATGCACAAAGGGTGGTGACAAAGTTGCAGCACCAGCAGAAGGTACTCAAAATGCAGTAGCAAAACTCGTAGAATGGACAGCACCAGCAGGTGGCGTATCAACAGTATCATTCGCAACAACAAGTACTGTAGTGATTGAAACAATTACAGTGACAGCAACAAATAACCTTTCAGGTGTAGAAGGCGTAACAGTAGCAGACGAAAATGCTCCTGTAGAATTCTTCAACCTCCAGGGTATCCGCGTTGAGAACCCAGAAAACGGTCTTTATATCCGTCGTCAGGGCAACAGCGTATCAAAGGTTGTAATCCGCTAATTGAAGACAAAGCATAATTTAAAATAACCCGTGCGTAAAGCATGGTAATGAGAGGGTGGCTCTTAGAGTCGCCCTCTCTTTATTTAATTTATATGATAATATGATGAAAAAGCGAGTGAAAAGAATGGAAAAATGGATTAAAATGATGTTAAGAATTAGATAATTGCAAAATTTTTTTGATAACCGAAGAAAAAGTAGTATCTTTGTGCGCTTAAAGCGGCTTATCGACAATGAGCCACCCTTATGACATACCCGAAAAATTAAAAAACAACTAAATAAATGGCAACATTAGAGAAAATCAGAAACAAGTCAGCACTACTATTCACAATCATTATAGTAGCGCTTCTGGCATTCATCCTTGGTGACTTTTTTAACTCATCAAGAACAATTTTCGGACCCGGCACAGCAGCGGCAAAGGTAGCGGGCGAGTCAATAGACATTCATGAATTTAACCGCCGCGTGGAAGAACAGCACCAGGCAATGCAGCAGCAGGGCTACACAAACGTAGATGTAGCGCGTCTTCAGGCACAGGTGATGAACGAGATGATTTATGAAGCACTTATGAATAAGGAGCTTGATAATCTGGGCATCACAGTGACAGATAAGGAGCTATCACAGGCAATGACCGGCGAAACCGCACTTCCACAGGTAGTACAAATAGTAAATCAATACGGGTTTGAACGCCCAGAGGATTTCTACAATCTTGCGTTCAAGCAGACACAGAATCTACCAGCAGACCAAGTAGGTCAAATCCAGCAGGCATGGATGGAACTTGAAAACCAAGTAGAGCAGCAGCTAAAGGTTCAGAAGTTTAATTCAGTATTCTCAGGTGCATTGGTGGCAAATAAGCTTGATGCAAAGGCATTGTATGAGGATAATGCGATGAGTGCGAATATTGAATATGTCCGCGTAGACCTCTCAACACTAAAAGATGAGGACTTTGTGCCGACAGAAGCAGAAATCAAGGCAAAATATGATGATAATAAAAACCGCTATCGCCTGAATGAGCCGGTACGCAAAGTGGACTATATCACAGTTGATATTGTTCCGTCAGAGGCAGACCTGTTGAAGGCTCAGCAGGAAGTGGAAGAAGGTCTTGCTATCCTTAATTCAACAGAGGGATGTGAGGGACTTAGCGGCAACTTCAGTGTAGACAATGTAACAAAGGCAAAAAAGGCTATTGCAGACGCAAAGGTAAAGGAACAGCTTGACAGCCTTTCAGAAGGAACAGCAAAGCTGATTGGTTTCACAAACAATACATACAAAATCGTGAAGCTCTTCAGCGTAAATGCGGCTCAGCAGGATACAGTGAAGTTTGACTTTGCGACAGTATCTGTAAGAGATGTTGCGCAGCGCGATTCAATTATTGCAGCACTTAATGCAGGAGCAAAGCTTGTAGATGTGAAAGCTGAAAATATTCAGGAAGAGCAGGCGGTGTCTGTGCTTGATGCGGGTGCATCAACTGTAAAAGAGCTCTTTAAAGATGCTGTAGCCGGCAAATATTTCACACCGGACACAGCAGCGAGTGCAACAGCAGTACGCGTTCTTCGCCTGAATGGCTACAGCGCACCAGTAACAACTTATAGCTATGCAGAAATCACATATCAGGTGGTGCCTTCAACAACAACATACAACGACCTTAACTCAAAGCTCCGCGAATTTATCGCAACAAACAACACAGCGGCAAAATTTGCAGAAGAAGCTCCAAAGGCGGGTTATCACGTATTCCCGGCAGAGGTTTATCCAAGTGCGCTTTCAATCGCCAACATAGAGAACACCCGTAGTGCAGCTAAATGGGCACTCAATGCAAAAGTTGGTGACGTGAGTGAAGTATTTGCAGATGAGCAGGGCAAAAAGCTTGTAGCCGTAGCACTGAAGGCAGCATATGAAGACTATACTCCGGCATCAGACCCAATGCTAACCGAATACCTTAAGAGCCAGGTAGTAAGCGACAAGAAGGCAGAGAAGCTTATTGCAGACTACCAAGGCAAGGGTAAGACAATCGCAGAATATGCAGGTGTGATGAACGCAAGTGTTGATACGACAGATGTAGCATTTGGTCAGCGAGCAATATCAGGCTTTGGCATGAACGAGTCAGAGCTCGCAGCAAAGGTTGCAACATCTGAAATCGGTGCAGTAGTAGGTCCGGTAAAGACAAACAACTCAGTGGTAGTATTCAAAATCAACTCTGAGGATAAGTCAGGTCGAGAATTTGACTATAAGAATGATGCAGCAAACTTCAATCGCCAGTATGGCGCATCAGTACTTGGACGTAACCTCTATCTAATGCTGCTTGGCAATAACAAGGTAGAGTATAATCTCCTTAATTTCTATCAAGACTAATCTCCTATAAGTCATAACTTTCAGGGTGGGCGTCAGTAAAATGATGTCCACCTTTGTTATTATATGTAAAAATAGTTGCATAAACGGAAAAAAGGCAGTAACTTTGCGGTCTCAATTCATGG
Source organism: uncultured Porphyromonadaceae bacterium (assembly GCA_945231345.1). Lineage (GTDB taxonomy): Bacteria > Bacteroidota > Bacteroidia > Bacteroidales > Muribaculaceae > CAJUPY01. The sequence goes on along the minus strand of CALYOL010000036.1, from coordinate 4,002 downwards.
TGGACAGATTTGGCTGCTTGCAACCACCCATAAAAAATGCTAAAATTCGCGACTTGCGGAATTATGCACGGCGGTAAAAATGACCGCAATCCCCCATGAAGAGATATGTCTAACTTATAAAACAAAAAAACGTTATGAACTATCTTTTCACATCAGAGTCAGTCTCTGAAGGACACCCTGATAAGGTGTCAGACCAAATTTCCGATGCAATCCTTGACGAATTTCTTGCGCACGACGCTAATTCAAAGGTGGCGTGTGAAACCCTTGTCACAACCGGTCAGGTGGTGATAGCCGGCGAGGTAAAGTCTGAGGCATACATTGACTTAACGAGCGTGACACGCGCAGTAATCAACGAAATCGGCTACAACAATTCAGAAATCATGTTTGACGGCAATTCCTGCGGAATATTGTCTGCACTGCATGAGCAGAGTCCAGACATCAATCGCGGTGTAGTGCGCGAAAATCCGGAAGAGCAGGGCGCGGGAGACCAGGGCATGATGTTTGGCTATGCGACAAACGAGACACCGTGGTTTATGCCGCTGACTGTAACGCTGAGCCATGCGTTGCTGAAGGAGCTGTCAAAAATCCGTCAGGAGGGCGACGTGATGACGTATGTAAATGCCCACGGCGAAAAGGTGTCTTATCTTCGCCCGGACTCAAAGAGCCAGGTGACAGTGGAATATGACGAGCAAAATCGCCCTGTACGCATCCATACGATAGTAATCTCTACTCAGCATGATGATTTTATCAAGCCGAGTGCCGAGCTGAGCCAGGAGCAGGCCGATGAGCGTATGCTTGAAATTATCCGCAATGATGTGGCTAACGTGCTTATCCCTCGAGTAAAGGCAGACCTGCCTGAGGATATCCGTGCTCTGTGGGATGATAATTATATACTTCACGTAAATCCTACCGGAAAGTTTGTAATCGGAGGTCCTCACGGTGATACGGGTTTGACGGGACGAAAAATTATTGTAGACACCTATGGCGGTCATGGAGCACATGGCGGAGGTGCATTTTCCGGAAAAGACCCGAGCAAGGTGGACCGTTCAGCGGCGTACGCAGCGCGTCATATAGCGAAAAACCTTGTAGCAGCAGGTGTAGCAGACCGAGTATTGGTGCAGGTGGCATACGCAATCGGCGTAGCTCAGCCGGTAAGTCTTTATGTGAATACACTTGGGTCGTCAAAGGTGAATAAGAGCGATGCGGAGATTTCGGCAATAGTATCCCAGATTTTCGATATGCGTCCTGCGGCGATAGAGCGTCGCCTGAAGCTGCGCAATCCAATCTACAAGGAAACATCGACCTATGGGCATTTTGGACGAACTAATAAGGTTGTGACTAAGGTGTTCCATTCACCCTATGAGCCGGATAAGACTTTGACAGTAGAATTGTTTACATGGGAAAAGCTGGACTATGTTGACGTTATAAAGGAAAAGCTATTTTAGTGAATAGAGGATAGATAAATAGATGGGCGGGCGCAAAGCGTTCGCCCATTTTGTGTATATATGGTTATGATGTTTCAATTTGTGGGCAGTGAGGGTGAGAAATATTTAAAATATGTTTAAAACAGCAAAAAGATGCTAAAGGAATAAATAAATATTCTTTTTATTGAAAAAAATAGTGTAACTTTGCGAAAATAATGCAAACCTAAACGAGTACTAACTAAAAATCCTAACAAAAACCACCTGTAAAAATTACACTATCAAATTTAAGGTGTGAGAATTATGGGTAAAAAAAGACATTATGAGACGAATTTTATCTCTTCTGACACTTGCAGTGCTGTGTATGCTGTCAATGAATGCGGCAACTAACATCAGGGGCACTCAAGTAGCGACCATTGACCGAATGTATCAGTTTGTATGTTCTAAAAACTCATCATTTGACCGAGAAATCGCAGAACAGTTTTACAAGGTAGGCGCTGTGTATGGCTTACGCGGCGATATCGCATTGTGTCAATCCATTATTGAGACAGGCTGGTTTAAATATACCGGCGGAACGGCGGTTACACCATCAGACCATAACTATTGCGGACTTGGTGTAACGACCCTGGGTCAGAAAGGCTGTATATTCAGTACAGTAAAGGAGGGCGTAACGGCACAAATCCAGCACTTGTATGCATATTGCTGTAAAGATGCAATTCCAGCAGGAGAGACGCTGGTAGACCCACGCTTTAAGTATGTAACACGCGGCTGTGCTCCGACGTGGGAGTCTCTTGGCGGCAAGTGGGCGGCAAGCACGAGCTATGGCACAAAAATCCTGACAGTGTATAACCAGATGATGGCTTTTACCGTAGCAAATCCAAAACTAACGGCGAGCAGCACGAACCTTACGTTTGAGGCGGACTACAAAGGCACGTCACCGACAAAGACAGTGACAATAAGCGGAGAAAATCTGTCATCAGCGATAGTGTATAATTCATCATCATCAATGTTTAAGGTCTCAACGTCAAGCTGGGATGATTATAGCGGCGGCAAGATGACTATCAGCATAGATACTTCAAAGACACCTGGCACATATACGGGCTATATAGCAGTACAGAGTGGGTCAGGAGACAGCAAGCAGCGTGTGGAAATCAAAATCACCGCGACAATAAAGTCTCAGAGCAGCGCGTATATCACAGTCAATCCGACATCACTCTCGCTATCAGCAAATCAGGGAGACGCAAAACCGTCGGCAAAAGTGACAGTGAGTGCAGGCAACTTGAGTGCGGACATGAGTTATAATTCAAGCCAGAGCGCATTTGTAGTAACACCGGGTTCAAACTGGAATGCACGTACGGGAGGTGACCTTATCGTAACGCTTGATACATCAAAGGCGGTAGGAGCATATTCAGGCTATCTTGCAATCCAGTCATCATCATCAGACCGTGTGACAGTGACACTTGAGGGAAAAATCCTGAGTACAGAAGCAATCGCACTGAACCTGAAGGAGATATGGAACTATTCACTAAAGCGCGGCAACAAGACTTCTCCGGGCTATGACGCTACGCTTATACGAAACTTTGCATATAACAATGGCAAACTGTATTGTGTGTATAATCATCAAGAAATCTTGATAATCAATGCGAGAACGGGCGCGAAACTGGGCAGCCTGCCACTGAACGACATTGTAACCGGCGGCACGCTGAAGCTGTGTGACGTGGTAGTGGTAGATGGTCATGTGCTTGCATGTAACCTGGCGAGCAGTTCAGGTGAGCTTCGCATATATGAATGGGCGAGCGACACGTCAGAGCCGACGCTTCTACTTAACACAACGGATATGCAGGGGGCAGCACGCGTGGGCGACTGTATGGAGGCATACGGCAGCCTTAACGGCACACTTCGCCTGACATTCGGCAATGATGACAGTACTACAACCCGCATAGTGGAATATATCCGCAGTGGCAGCAGCTGGAGCGCGACGAGTACAAAGGTTCTTGAAGGAACATCACGTTATACACTCGGTGCAACGGTACGTGCATACTATAAGGGCGACGGCTGGTGGGTAGACGGTAAAAACGGATATCCGGCATGGGTGCAGTATGACAGTAGTGCCGGAGGTGCCGTAGTAAAGTGCAAAAACTCATATTCAGGCAATACACAGGGTTCCAGCCACCGCGAATTTTACTATAACGACCAGAAATATGCGGCAAACCTGATATTTGCAGGCAGTGCGAATTATTCAGTGCCAACAATGCGCGTGATAATAGATAATTCAGGTAATTTCTCAAGCATCACAAGTATAGGAAACTTCCCATCAGACGGACTTAGCGACGGTTCAGAAAACACGGGCGCATGTGGTGACATAGCAGTGAATACGGATGGTATTTCGTATGTTGAGACCTGGGTTCTCTCATACCTACAGGGTATATGCTACTACCGTTCAGGCAACCTGCCGTCAACAACAGACCCAGAGCCAGCGCCAGAACCAGAGCCGGAGCCAACGCCAGAACCAGAACCGGAACCAGAGCCAGCACCGACTCCGACTCCTGGAGGAAGCTTGACTCTTCCGTCTGAATTTGGG
>CALYOL010000035.1 GCA_945231345.1 uncultured Porphyromonadaceae bacterium | reverse complement strand
TTTATCGCAACAGACAAGGAAATCACAAACTTCCTCCGTCACCACTCACGCTCTTACATTTTCACCGCCAGCATCACACCTGCATCTACCGCAGCTGCGCTGAAGGCTATTGAAATCATGAAAGCAGAGCCAGAACGCCAGGAAAACCTCTGGAAACTCACTCACTATGCCCTTGAAGGATTTAAGAACATGGGAATCGAGATTGGTAATACTTCTACTCCTATCATTCCCCTCTTTATCCGCGATAATTTCAAGACATTCGCCATCACTCGCGACCTGCTTGAAGAAGGCATCTTTGTAAATCCGGTAGTTTCCCCTGCCGTTGCTCCTCAAGACACACTCATCCGCTTCAGCCTCATGGCAACACACACTATGGAGCAGGTGACCATCGCTCTTGAAAAAATACAAAAAGTGTTTAAGGCGCACGAGATTATTTGAAATCATAGTCTTTCGCAGCGGAGGCGCAGCAAGTAAATCATCGCACCTCGCTGAGATTTACAACCACCTGAAACACTGGAAGATACTACAATCTACGGTTTTGTCGCTGAAAAATTTTTGAAAAAATTCGCCGAAAAATTTGGTCAGTTCAAAAAAAGGTAGTAACTTTGCAGCGCAAAACCGAGGAACGCGAAAATAGCTCAGTTGGTAGAGCACAACCTTGCCAAGGTTGGGGTCGCGGGTTCGAGTCCCGTTTTTCGCTCCAAATTGACAAAGCAAGCATTTGCGATAGACGCAAACCTGTCCGGATGGCGGAATTGGTAGACGCGCTACTTTGAGGGGGTAGTGAGCATTCGCTCGTGTGAGTTCGAGTCTCATTTCGGACACTAAGAAGGCTGATTGTTTTGGGCAACCAAACTTTCAGCCTTTTTTATTTTGTCATATCAGAGTAAAATCGTATATTTGCCAAAAATAACCATTCCACCACTATGAAACATTTGTTCACTCTAATCCTGCTTCTGTCCATCACAGCAACAGGATATTGCCAAAAAGTTTTCAGCACGGACAACTCATATCAAGCTGACGTAAAGGTTTATGTAGTAGACTACGAATATAGAGCAGACCTCGTTGTGTATCGTGCAGAATACCGCTATGAAGCGGAACAAAATAAAAACTCCGGCATCTGGTTCTTTACAGAATATGCATATCAAGCAGATAAAAAAATATATTTCACAGACTACGAATACCAAGCGGACCTAAAAGTATTTTTCACCGACTCAAAATATCGCGCCGGATGGAAAAACAACAAGAAAAAAGCCCTGATGTATTAGCAACTTTTAATATGTCTTAAATTAGCGAATTTTTGTCACAACATTTGCGCATTGAATAAAAATTCACTAACTTTGTACGAAACAAATATTAACCCCGATTATAAACAAAATTAAAATAGTATTTTTCACCAATGGAAAACAATGAACTCATAAAAATGTGCACCGAGAAAGCACAGCTCTGGCTCGGTGAAGGATATGACGAAGAAACTCGTCTTGAAGTGAAACGTATGATTGAGGCTGAAGACAAGACAGACCTCATCGAATCTTTCTACAAAGACCTTGAATTCGGCACCGGCGGTCTTCGCGGCATTATGGGCGCAGGCTCAAATCGCATGAATATTTACACTGTAGGCGCTGCCACTCAAGGACTTGCAAACTACCTCAACGAGGCATTCAAAGACCTGCCGCAAATCAGTGTTGCCGTTGGCCATGACGTGCGTAATAACTCTCGCAAATTCGCGGAAATGGTGGCTAACATTTTCTCTGCAAACGGCATAAAAGTTTATCTCTTTGAAAACTTCCGCCCAACTCCTGAGCTATCATTCGCTATCCGCCACTTCGGCTGCCAGAGCGGTGTGAATATCACAGCCTCTCACAACCCGAAAGAATACAACGGATATAAGGCTTACTGGAGCGACGGCGCACAGATTATTGCGCCTCACGACGTAAATATCATCGACAACGTAAACAAAATCAAGTCTGTAAGCGAAATCAAGTTTGAAGGAAACCCTGAACTCATCCAAATCGTTGGCAAAGATGTAGACGACGCATTCCTCGCAGACATTCTCTCTCTTTCACTCAGTCCTGAAATCAATCGCCGCCACAGCGACCTCAAAATCGTTTACACCCCTATCCACGGCACAGGTGTGGAAATCGTGCCACAGTCACTCAAAAACTATGGTTTCGAAAATATCATCCACGTGCCTGAGCAAGATATTCCTTCAGGTGATTTCCCAACTGTAGCATCTCCTAACCCTGAAGTGCCATCAGCTATGGCAATGGCCATCGCTAAGGCAAAAGAGACTAATGCAGACCTCGTAATGGCATCTGACCCTGACGCAGACCGCATCGGTTGCGTAATGCGCGACAGCAAGGGTGAATACGTCCTCATCAATGGTAACCAAATCAACATGATTCTCCACTACTACCTCATGACACGCAACACTGAGCTTGGCAGAATCACCGGCAATGAATACATTGTGAAGACTATCGTTACCACTGAAATGATTAAGGCTATTGCAGACGCAAACCACATCAAATGTTACGACTGCTACACAGGCTTCAAGTGGATTGCTTCTGTCATCCGCGACCAGGAGGCTACCGGTGCCCGTTACCTTGGCGGTGGTGAAGAAAGCTATGGTTTCCTTGCTGAAACTTTCGCACGCGACAAAGACTCAGTATCTGCAATTTCACTCATGGCTGAGGCTGCTGCATGGGCTAAAGACAAAGGACTTGACTTCCTCGGTCTCCTACAGGAAATATACCTCAAATATGGCTACTCCCTTGAAGAAGGCATCTCTGTTGTTCGTCCGGGCAAGTCTGGCGCAGACGAAATCCAGGCTATGATGGTGGCGTTCCGCAACAATCCTCCGAAACAGCTCGGCGGAAGTGACATCGTCCGCATCAAAGACTATCAAGACCTCACAGAGAAAGACCTCGCCGCAGGAACAGTAAGCAAAATGGATATGCCTGCACTTTCAAACGTTCTCCAATACTTTACTGCTGACGGCAGCAAGGTTTCTATCCGTCCTTCAGGTACAGAGCCTAAAATCAAATTCTACATCGAAGTTAAGGGTAAAATGGAAAGCGTTGCTGAATACGACGCTGCTGCAGCCGCTGCAAAAGCTAAAGTTGACGCAATCAAGAAAGACCTTGGTATCTAAAAGCCTAAACATCAGGCTTATATAGCTTGATACATACACTTTAATCCCGACTATGCTCCACGCAATGGTCGGGATTGTTTTATGACATCTATAGCCACTTCCTATACGAAATACGTGTATTCCTAAAAATGTCAGCCAAAGATGAAAATTCACCCCTCAAATTTACAGGGTATCCAATTTTCTGTAATTTAATATATTTCGGAACAATTTACCAATATTTCGGTTTCAATCAGTCCTTTCGCCAATCATTATCAGGAAATTTATAACAAAATGGGGAAATTACGCTACATCTTTATGGTAAATCCAAAAATTTTGCATAATTTTGTAGCCAAATAGAAATAATAAGGTAAAAAATGGATAATAGATTATATATTTTTGATACCACTCTTCGCGACGGGGAGCAAGTGCCGGGCTGTCAGCTGAACACCGTGGAAAAAATTGAAGTAGCTAAAGCATTAGAATTGCTTGGTGTTGACGTCATTGAGGCGGGCTTTCCCGTGTCAAGTCCGGGCGACTTCAATTCCGTAGTGGAAATTTCCAAGGCAGTGACATGGCCAACGATTTGCGCACTGACGCGCGCAGTGGAAAACGACATCAAAGTAGCAGCAGAGGCTCTGAAATATGCTAAGCGCGGACGTATCCACACCGGCATCGGCACTTCTGACATGCATATTAAATACAAATTTAACTCAAACCGCGAGGAAATCATAGAGCGAGCAGTTGCTGCCGTCTCTTACGCAAAAAAGTTTGTGGAAGACGTGCAGTTTTATGCGGAGGACGCGGGGAGAACAGATAACGAATACCTTGCGAGAGTAATTGAGGCAGTTATAAAAGCAGGTGCAACGGTAGTAAATATCCCTGACACCACAGGCTATTGCCTGCCAGAGGAATTTGCGGCAAAAATCAAGTATCTCGTGGAGCACGTAGACGGCATAGACCGCGTCACTATCGCGACACACTGCCACAATGACCTCGGCATGGCTACCGCCAATACTATCAGCGGCATCATAGTGGGTGCACGACAGGCAGAAGTGACAATAAACGGCATCGGTGAACGAGCAGGAAACACGTCGCTTGAAGAAGTTGTGATGGCATTCAAGAGCCATAAAGAGCTTGATATTCAGACTAATATAAACACTCAAAACATATACCGCGTCAGCCGTATGGTTTCCAGCCTGATGAACATGCCCGTTCAGCCAAACAAGGCGATTGTGGGACGAAACGCATTTGCCCACTCCTCCGGCATTCACCAAGACGGCGTGCTCAAAAATCGCGAAAGCTATGAAATCATAGACCCGAAAGACGTAGGTATCGACGAGAACTCTATCCTGCTCACAGCACGCAGCGGACGTGCGGCACTAAAACACCGCCTGCAAATTCTCGGCATTGAGATGGACAAGGAACACCTTGACAAGACTTACGAGGCATTCCTAAAGCTTGCGGACAAGAAAAAGGAAATAAATGACGACGACGTGCTTATGCTTGCGGGTAAACACCACCTTGCGCACCACCGGATAAAACTGGACTACCTTCAGGTGACGAGTGGCGTAGGACTTCGCTCTGTAGCAAGTGTGGGACTTGACATCTCTGGCGAGAAATTTGAGGCATGCGCATCCGGAAACGGACCGGTTGATGCGGCAATTTCCGCCATAAAGCTCATCATTCGCCGTACAATGATAGTAAAGGAATTTCTCATTCAAGCCATAAATCGCGGAAGCAACGATGTAGGTAAAGTACACATGACAGTAGAATACGACGGTAACCAGTATTACGGTTTTTCAGCGAATACAGACATCGTTGCAGCATCCGCAGAAGCGTTTATTGACGCAATAAACAAATTTCAGATATGAACACTCTCTTTGACAAAATCTGGGACGCACACGTAGTAAACCGCATTGAAGGCGGCACTTTTCAGCTGTATATCGACCGGCTTTACTGCCATGAGGTGACATCGCCACAGGCTTTTGACGCCATTCGCAAACGTGGCATAGGCATTTTCCGTCGCGAAAAAATCATCTGCACGCCAGACCATAACATACCAACCCTGCACCAGGACTTACCTATCGCCGACCCTGTATCCAAAAATCAAGTTGATGCGCTGAGCCGCAATGCCACAGACTTCAACCTAACATATTACCCTATCGGCGACCCACACAACGGCATAATTCACGTTATGGGACCTGAATATGGGTACACATTGCCCGGAATGACAATAGTGTGCGGTGACTCTCACACCTCAACACACGGAGCATTTGGTGCTATCGCATTTGGGATAGGCACTTCGGAGGTAGAAATGGTGATGGCAAGCCAATGCCTGCTCCAGACAAAGCCAAAGACTATGCGTATCACCGTAGACGGCACTCTCGGCAAAGGCGTAACAGCAAAAGACGTTGCACTTTATATCATATCACAGCTATCCACATCAGGTGCCACCGGATATTTTGTGGAATATGCGGGAGAGGTTTTCCGCAGCATGAGCATGGAAGGACGAATGACAGTTTGCAACATGTCTATTGAAATGGGTGCGCGCGGAGGGATGGTTGCGCCTGACGAAGTCACTATAGAATACTGCAAAGACCGCGAATTTTTGCCAAAAGATACTGATTATAATACACTTGCCGAGAAATGGCTTTCGCTCCGCAGCGACGATGATGCCGTATTCGACAAAGAAATACACTTTGACGCAGAAGACATAAAACCTCGCATAACATTTGGCACAAACCCAGGAATGGGCATTGCTATTGATGAGGTCATTCCCGCAGCGCCAAGCGAGGAAAAGGCGCGCGCGTCATTTGAAAAAGCCATAAACTATATGCAATTTGGAGAAGGAGAAAAACTGGTTGGCAAACCGGTAGATTATGTTTTCCTCGGCAGTTGCACGAATGGCAGAATTGAGGACTTCCGCGCATTTGCAAGCATCATAAAAGGGAGAAAGAAAGCCGAAGGTGTCACTGTATGGCTCGTGCCAGGCTCAAAGGCAGTGGAAAGGCAAATCATAGCTGAAGGCATAGACAAAATAATATCCGACGCAGGTATGCAGCTCCGCCAGCCAGGCTGCAGTGCGTGCCTTGCAATGAACGAGGACAAGGTGCCTGAGGGAAAGCTGTGCATTTCCACGTCAAACCGCAACTTTGAAGGGAGACAAGGACCCGGAGCACGCACTATTCTCGCCTCTCCCCTCACTGCCGCCGCTGCTGCAGTGACAGGTAAAATCACAGACCCAAGAAGCCTCTAAACAAGATTTTTATGAAAGAGAAATTTAACATCATAACATCTACGTGCGTACCTCTGGCAACTGAGAACATTGATACAGACCAGATTATCCCCGCGCGCTTCCTAAAAGCCACGTCTCGCGATGACTTCGGGAAGAACCTTTTTTATGACCAGCGTTTTGATGCAGAAGGTAACCCTATTCCCGGCTTTCCGCTAAATGACAGCCGATACAGCGGCAAGATACTCGTTGCGGGAAAAAATTTCGGCTGTGGCTCGAGTCGCGAACATGCGGCATGGGCAATACACGACTACGGCTTCAGAGTTGTTATTTCCAGTTTTTTTGCAGACATTCACCGTGCAAACGAGCTGAACAATTTTCTCCTACCGGTCACCGTATCAGAACCGTTCCTTTTTGCATTACTTGACAAGGTTACGGCAGAGCCTGCAACCGAGGTGACTGTAGATTTGCCGTCACAGACAGTTAGCTGCCCGACATTGAACTTGTCAGAGAAGTTTGACATTGACCCGTACAAAAAATATTGTTTAATAAACGGACTTGACGACGTTGATTTTCTTCTTTCTAAAATTGACGATATCAAGGCATTTGAAAAATCCCATTCATAAAATTTAACATGAAACTAAAAATCGCAGTCATTGCCGGCGACGGCATTGGTCCTGAAATATCCGCGGTAGGCGTAGACGTGACAAAAGCGGTGTGCGAGAAATTCGGTCATGAAGTAGAGTTTGTTGCTGCACTTGCCGGAGCGGCCGCTATAGATGCTTGTGGAGACCCATTTCCTGAGGAAACATTTGAAATATGCAAGTCTTCAGATGCAGTGCTTTTCTCCGCCGTAGGCGACCCACGGTTTGATAACAACCCTAACGCCAAAGTGCGCCCCGAGCAAGGTCTCCTCGCGATGCGCCGTAAACTCGGACTATTTGCCAATATCCGCCCAATAAACGTCTTTGGCTGTCTCGTGGACAAATCGCCACTGAAAAAAGAGCTTGTGGAAAAAGCCGACTTTGTATGCATCCGCGAACTCACCGGTGGAATGTATTTTGGCGAGAAATATCAAGACAACGAGCGTGCATATGACACAAATGCATATACTCGCCCCGAGATAGAGCGAATACTGAAAGTGGCATACGAATATGCAGAGCGCCGACGCGGACACTTGACAGTAGTAGATAAGGCTAACGTGCTCGCTTCCAGCCGCCTATGGCGACAAATAGCGCAGGAAATGGCACCGAGTCACCCAAATGTAGTCACAGACTTCATGTATGTGGATAATGCGGCTATGCGTATGATTCAGGAGCCGACATATTTCGATGTCATAGTGACAGAAAATACATTTGGTGACATTTTGACAGACGAGGCAAGTGTCGTGTCAGGTTCAATGGGACTACTACCATCAGCCTCCATCGGTGAGCTGACACCGGTGTTTGAGCCTATCCACGGGTCATGGCCGCAGGCAAAAGGTCTCAACATAGCAAATCCGCTTGCACAGGTGCTTTCAGCAGCCATGATGTTTGACTACTTTAACCTCAAGGAAGAAGCAGAGCTAATCCGCCGTGCAGTGAATGCCTCACTTGACGCATTTGTCCGCACTCCAGACATACAAGTAGCGGGCAAAGAGGCGTTTTCCACCTCTGCAGTAGGAGAATGGATTGTAAATTATGTCAAAGCATAACAAGACTAAAAGCGACAAAAATTACGGCTGTGTCAGATGACATAGCCGTAATTTTTTTATGATTTAAAATTTTTGGCACGGAAATTGCTAATAGAGATTTCAGAATAAAAAATTAAAAAACAAAAACAACTATCATCATGAATATTTTACCATTGGCTGACCGCGTGCTCATCTCACCGGCAGCAGCAGAAGAAGTTACAAAAGCAGGCATCATCATACCTGACTCATCAAAAGAAAAACCACTTAAAGGCACTGTTATCGCAACAGGTAACGGCACAAAAGACGAGGAAATGGTAGTAAAAGCCGGAGATACAGTTCTCTATGGCAAATATGCCGGCACCGAGATTGAATTTGAGGGAGAAAAATACCTCATCATGCGTCAAAGTGACGTTCTCGCGATTGTAAAATAAGTTTAACCCTCTAAACACTAAGAACTATGGCAAAAGAAATTAAATTTGATATCAAGGCTCGCGAAGAGCTCAAAAAAGGCGTAGACGCGCTTGCAGACGCCGTAAAGGTAACACTTGGTCCTAAAGGACGCAACGTGATTATTGAAAAGAAATTCGGTGCACCACACATCACAAAAGACGGTGTGACAGTTGCACGCGAAGTAGAACTTGAAGATGCATTCCAGAATATGGGAGCACAGTTAGTGAAAGAAGTAGCGTCAAAAACCGGTGACGATGCCGGCGACGGAACTACAACCGCAACTGTACTTGCACAGGCAATCATCAACGTAGGACTCAAAAACGTTGCAGCCGGAGCAAACCCAATGGACGTAAAGCGCGGTATTGACAAGGCAGTAGCAATCGTAGTAGAAAACATCAAGGCTCAGGCAGAAGAAGTTGACGATGATTTCAAGAAAATAGAAGACGTAGCCCGCATTTCCGCTAACAACGACGAGAAAATCGGTCAGCTGATAGCAGAGGCTATGAAGAAAGTGAAAAAAGAGGGTGTCATCACCGTAGACGAGGCAAAAGGCACAGAGACAACAGTAGACGTTGTAGAAGGTATGCAGTTTGACCGCGGCTATATTTCACCGTACTTTGTAACAAATCCGGAGAAGATGGAGTGCGAAATGGAAAATCCATTTATACTCCTCTTTGACAAGAAAATATCAAACCTGAAGGACATGCTTCCAATCCTTGAAGCAACCGCTCAGACAGGACGCCCACTTCTCATCATAGCAGAAGACGTAGACCAGGAAGCCCTTGCAACACTCGTAGTAAACCGTCTGCGTGGCAGCCTCAAGATATGCGCAGTAAAAGCACCAGGATTTGGCGACCGCCGCAAAGAAATGCTTGAAGACATAGCAGTGCTCACAGGTGGTGTTGTCATCTCAGAAGAGAAAGGCTTGAAGCTGGAAGGAGCAACCCTTGACATGCTGGGACGCGCAGACAAAATCACAGTGAACAAGGAAAACACCACAATCGTAGACGGAGCAGGCGATAAAGAAGCTATCGCAACCCGTGTAGCACAAATCAAGGCTCAAATCGAGACCACAAAGAGCGACTATGACCGCGAAAAGCTACAGGAACGCCTTGCAAAGCTCGCCGGCGGAGTAGCAGTGCTCCACATCGGTGCTCCATCAGAAGTAGAAATGAAGGAAAAGAAAGACCGTGTAGATGATGCTCTGAGCGCAACACGCGCAGCAATCGCAGAAGGTATCGTTCCCGGTGGTGGCGTAGCATACATCCGCTGTATCGCAGCCCTCGAAGGCGTCAAGGGAGAAAACGAAGACGAGACAACAGGTATCCATATCGTAAAACGTGCGATTGAAGAGCCACTCCGCCAGATTGTAGCCAATGCTGGTGTAGAAGGCGCAGTTGTAGTTCAGCGCGTAAAAGACGGCAAGGGCGACTTTGGATACAATGCCCGGACAGGTGAATATGAAAACCTCCTCGCAGCAGGAGTCATCGACCCGGCAAAGGTAACTCGAGTAGCACTTGAGAATGCGGCATCTATCGCCGGAATGTTCCTCACCACAGAATGTGTCATCGCAGACAAGAAGGATGAGAACGCAGCCGCTCCAGCAATGCCAGCCGGTGGCATGGGCGGAATGGGAGGAATGATGTAATCCAGACAAAACTCAAAACCAATAGTCAAGGTCTGAGTAATTCGGCTCAGACCTTTTTTTATGACATTTTGATGAAAAGCACTTAATAGAAACCTATAATTAAAAATCACCATTTCAATCTCCAGCGATTTGACGTAAACGTAGCAGATCCTATAGCAAAAAACAATATAATAACATGAAAAAGATGATTTCAAAAATAGCAAGTATCGCACTCATGGCAGTAGCAGTATCTTGCTCAAATGGCAGCACTGAAAATAAGGCTGCGGTAAATCCAAACCTTGTTTCTCTCGACCCTCCAACAGTTCACGTTGCAAACGGAGACCTTGAAGGCGTAGATTGCTCAGGCGTAAAAGTATTCAAGGGCGTACCATTCGCAAAAGCACCTGTAGGCGAACTCCGCTGGAAAGCACCCCAGCCAATGGAAAACTGGGAAGGCGTACGCAAGGCTACAGAATTTGGACCAAACCCAATGCAGGAAAATATCTTCGGCGACATGATGTTCAGTACAGACAAAATGAGCGAAGACTGCCTTTACCTCAACATCTGGACACCGACCCAGACGTATAACGAAAATCTCCCGGTATTCATTTACTTCAATGGTGGCGGCCTTATGTGCGGTAGCGGTAGCGAGCCACGCTATGCCGGTATGACATTCGCACGCAATGGTGTCATAGCTATCACAGCAAACTATCGTGAAGGCATCTTCGGCTTCCTTGCACACCCAGAGCTATCAGCCGAGACAGAATATAAGGGTTCAGGTAACTATGGCCTTCTTGACCAAGTTGCAGCAATCCAATGGGTAAAAGACAACATTGCCTCTTTCGGTGGCGACCCAAATAAAATCACAATCATGGGCGAGTCTGCAGGTTCATTCTCAGTAAGCGCACTTATGGCATCTCCACTCAGCCGCAACCTCATAGCACAGGCAATGGGTTCAAGTGGCTCAGTACTCAGCCAAAACAAGTGGCTGACCCTTGAAGAAGCAGAGGCTGCCGGTGTTGCAAAAGTTCAGGAAATGGGCTTCAACAGCATTGCAGAGCTCCGCGCCCTCTCTCAGGAAGAGCTTATGGCAAAAGCAGGTGTAAAAAGTATGCCGGGTCTTAACATCGACAACTATTTCATGCCAAAACAGCCTATGGAAATCTATGCAGCAGGCGAACAGGCACACGTACCATGCCTCATCGGTAACAACAACACAGAAATGGTTCCAGGTTTCGTACTCCGCGGTCAAGAACCAACAATCGCAAACCTCTCACCAATCGTAGAAGAATGGTTCCAGGCACCTGCATCTGAAGTACTTCCAAAATACGGCATCAACGAAGATGCAGACATCATGGCAAAGCCAGGTTATGTTCTCGCCGGTGATATGTTTATCGCATACTCCACATGGAAATGGCTCGACATGCAGCAAGCTACAAGCGAGGCTCCTGTATATCGCTACTGCTACTGCCACCCACGCCCAGACATGGTACAGAAAGACGTTGAGGCAGGTCTTGCAGGCGGTGTTAAGAAAAAAGAAGCAGACAAACCGGCCGCTCCGAAAATTCCGGGTGCTATCCACTCAGCAGACATTGAATACCAAATGGGTAACCTCTCAACAAACCCTGTATTTGCATGGAATGCTGACGACTACGCTGTATCTGAAATCTTTGTAAAATTCTTCGTAAACTTCATAAAGACAGGTAATCCTAACGGTCTCGGACTTCCAACATGGGAACCGATAAATGGTCGCGAAGTAGCTCCTGTAATGATGATTGACGTAAACAGCAGACAGGAAATTCTTCCAGATGTAGAAGCAAGATACCGCTTCATCGACAATAATTTCTTCAAGAAATAGGTCATAAGCATCATAACCATGAAATAGTCTTATCGACATAAATTTATTTAGGAAGTAA
>CALYOL010000034.1 GCA_945231345.1 uncultured Porphyromonadaceae bacterium | reverse complement strand
AAAAGCAAAAGCAGTCGTTTCATTGCAGGTCCTCCTCTTCTTCAGTTGCTACCGGATAAAAAATGCGCAGCATAGCTACGTCTGCGTTCGTGACGAGGGAGTCAAGGATTGAAACAGAGTCTATGAGATGTTTCGTATATGAAAATCCTGTGATTTGATATCTGTACATCGCGCCACATTCTTCGGAGGCGAAATAAGGCAAAGATTTGTATTGAAATTCAAGCGTGTCTGCAAAATTCTCAGGGCAACCTGTCCATTGATAAGCAATGAAAAATTTTGCAGTGTTTGTCGTAGAGCGGAACGGTAGATACACTTCGCTCGCCTTTTCTCCAACTTTTACGATGAGTGAATCGTTAGGAGCTCCTATTCCGCCGATAGCTACAGAATCAATGATAATGAGAGATTCGTCGCCACTGGAGTAAAACTCTGCAATTGGAATTGACGAACGATTTTCCATACAGCCGGTGGTGTTGCAAGACACGAGAGCCGCAATGGTGCAGATGAATGCAATAAGGAGTATGTGTAATCGTGTAATTATTCGCATAGGTCTTCAGCAATCTCGTAGTCGTTTCGTCGCGGAGAGTTTCTGACGATTAGTTCGCCAAGGAAACCGGCGAGAAAAAGTTGTGTACCTAAAATCATCATCGTAAGGGAGATGAAGAAGTAAGGGGAATCTGTCACGAGCGTGTAATGGTTGCCGTTATACATATTGTAAAGTTTGATGCCACCAACTGCAATCACAGCGAAAAAGCCGAGGATGAACATCAGTGAGCCGAGCAAGCCGAAAAAGTGCATAGGTTTTATGCCAAACTTGTTTGTAAACCACAGAGTGAGCAGGTCAAGGTAACCGTTTACAAAACGGTCGAGTCCAAATTTTGTAGTGCCGTATTTACGAGCCTGGTGGTGTACTACTTTTTCGCCTATTTTGTTAAAACCGGCGTTTTTGGCGAGGTATGGGATATATCGGTGCATATCTCCATAAACCTCTATATGGTCTATCACCTCATGCTTGTAAGCTTTAAGTCCACAGTTAAAGTCATGTAGGTTGTGTATCCCGCTGACGCGCCTTGCTGTGGCGTTAAAAAGTTTTGTAGGAATAGTCTTGGAAAGAGGGTCGTATCGCTTTTGTTTCCATCCTGAGACGAGGTCGTATCCGTCTTCGGTAATCATACGGTAAAGTTCGGGTATTTCATCAGGACTGTCTTGTAGGTCGGCATCCATGGTTATGACCACATTACCTTTAGCACGCCTGAATCCGGTGTTAAGAGCAGGGGATTTTCCATAGTTTCGGCGGAAAGAGACTCCTTTTACTGCAGGGTTTGCCTTTTGGAGGTCTTTAATGACTTTCCAGGAAGAGTCGGTAGAGCCGTCGTTGACGAAGATAATTTCGTAAGAGAATTTGTTTTCCTCCATGACACGGCGAATCCAAGCCTCAAGCTCGGGGAGCGATTCCGCCTCGTTATATAATGGTACTACAACAGAAATGTCCATATCGTATTTTTTTCTTTTTTTGAACTACAAAGTTAGTCATAATTCTGAAAGTGTGCAAAAAAGATTGCAGTTTAGGACAAAAATATGGCAAAATGCCCGGAAACAGGAAATAAAATTGCAATAAAACTTCGTAATTGCATAAATTTTTCTTAAATTTGCGGAGAAATTCCTGTAGAGGTTAGATAATACCATGTAAGAGTGGGATACTCTGTCCTTAAATGGTCATGAAATTACTTACATTAAAACAACAAATAAAACATAAAAACTTACAAATGAAAAATAAACCGGATTTGGGCTTTTGGAAACTTTGGAACTTAAGTTTCGGCTTTTTTGGCGTCCAGATTGCCTATGCACTGCAGAGTGCCAACGTATCACGAATTTTTGCCACGTTGGGAGCAGACCCACATGACCTTAGTTACTTTTGGATTTTGCCGCCTCTGATGGGGCTAATCGTTCAGCCTCTGGTTGGAACGTATAGTGACAGAACTTGGACTCGAATTGGTCGCCGTCTTCCGTACCTGATAGTGGGAGCGGTGGTAGCAGTACTTGTAATGTGCTTGCTGCCAAATGCAGGAAGTTTCGGACTTGCTGTGTCATCAGCAATCATTGTGGGACTTATCGCTCTTATGCTTCTTGATACGTCAATAAACATGGCAATGCAGCCGTTTAAGATGCTTGTTGGAGATATGGTGAATGAAAAGCAGAAAGGTCTGGCATATTCTATTCAGTCATTTCTCTGCAATGCAGGTAGTATTGTAGGTTTTATTTTCCCATTCTTCCTCACATGGATTGGACTGAAGAATACAGCAGAGGCAGGAGTTATTCCTCAGACCGTAATTTATTCATTCTATATTGGCGCAGCGATACTCCTTGGCTGTGTGATTTACACAATGGTCAAGGTGAAAGAATGGCCACCGGAGGTTTATAACGAATACAATGGCGGTGTAAAAGCGGAAGAGGGTAAGAAGGAGAATTTTATTCAGTTGCTGAAAAAAGCTCCAAGCACATTCTGGACAGTAGGTATAGTACAGTTCTTCTGCTGGTTTGCATTCTTGTTTATGTGGACATATACTAACGGCACAGTTGCAAAGAACGCTTTCGGTACTCCTGAAACATATACAGTAGACGGTTATCAAAACGACAGCGAAGCATATACTGCTAAATATATAGCTCTTGGTGACTCAACACTTGTGATAGAGAAGGGAAAGATTCTTGTGGCAGGCGTACAGCTTAATGGTGAATATCGCGCAGTGAAAAATCTTGTAGTTGGTAATGATACAGTAGTGTTAAACAGCAAGATTTTTAGTGTCAAGGGTGAAACTAAGTATATTATGGGTCAGGATTATTCAACAAATGGTGCAACTGTGCTTGCAGATGGCGTTGTAGTTGACAGTATAGCCGAATTCTGTGTAAAAGACTACTTGAGCCAGATGAATGGCGAGACAGAGTTGCTCCTCGTAGGTATTTATACACACGACCCAAAGACAGGCGAGCTTTTCCTTGATGAGGTAGAAAAAGTGACAGTGTCAGATGCTTCTTCTCTTGGATATAAGACACATGTAGTGCTCAATACAGAAAGTGACCAATATAACGATGCAGGTAACTGGGTTGGTATTCTGTTTGCAGTACAGGCAATAGGCAGTGTACTCTGGGCAGTGGTTTTACCAATGTTCCGCAACCGCAAATTCTCATACTCTCTCAGTCTTCTCCTTGGAGCGGCTGGCTTCATTACGGCAGGTATGTTTACAGACCAGTATATGCTATTTATTTCATTTGCTCTTATAGGCTGCGCATGGGCTGCGATGCTTGCATGGCCGTTTACAATTCTTACCAACTCGTTGAAGGGCGGAAATATTGGAGCATATCTTGGCTTATTTAACTGTTCAATCTGTATTCCGCAGATTGTAGGTGCACTTGTAGGTGGACGTATCCTTGGTCTTTTCGGTGAAGAAGGTGAGCTTGCTCCGGAATACATGATGATGATTGTAGCCGGTATATCGCTGATAATCGGTGCTGTTTGTGTAGTATTCATCAAAGAGCATAAGCCGGAAGATGATGCTGTGAAAGCGTAATGCAAACTGCTAAATAACACAAAATACCCGGCTACCGTTTGGTGGTCGGGTATTTGTTGTTTAGAGAGTTAAATTATATGCTATTTAAGCATTTTGCTTTAGATGCTCAACGTATGCGTTAATACGCTGCATTTGTGAGGGGATATTGATGCTCTGGGGGCAGTGGTGTACACAGCGGTTACATCCAATGCAATGGTCAGCTTGGCGTAGACGCGGTACACTACGGTCGTATCCGATAAGGAATGCACGTCGAGCTTTGCGATAATTTTCGTCTTGGTCTGATGCGGTGACGAAACCTTCGTTTATGCAAGTGTTGTAATGGCGGAAGATTGCCGGAATATCTATTCCATAAGGGCAGGGCATACAGTATTGGCATGCGGTACATGGAACCGATGGGTATTGTAGCATAACCTGTGCGGTATCTTCGAGCAAAGCCAATTCTTCTTGTGTGCAAGGGTCTAATGGGGAATATGTGCGTATGTTGTCTTGAAGATGCTCAAGGTAAGTCATTCCGCTGAGGACGGTAAGAACTTTTGGAAAAGTAGCTGCAAATCGAAAAGCCCATGCTGCGATGCTGTCGCCAGGTCTACGCTGTTTGAGCCTGCCGTTTAGGTGCTGCGTGAGTCCTGCAAGTCGTCCACCGAGTAGCGGCTCCATAACTACAACCGGAATGTCTCGTTTAGCGAGTTCTTCATAGAGGTAGTCAGCGTTGTAATTTATGCCTGAGGCGTGGCGATAGTCAACATAGTTGAGCTGAATCTGGACGAAGTCCCAGTGAAATTCGTCGTGTCTCGAGAGAAGGTAGTCAAAAGATTTAATGTCTCCGTGATAAGAGAAGCCGAGGTTTCTTATTCGTCCTGCTTTTCTCTCTTCAAGAAGGAAATCAATGATTTTGCAGTCGATGAATCGTTCCAGGGTAGAAGGCAGTCCTTCACCGATACCAACGATATGCAGTAGGTAGTAGTCAATGTAATCAGTCTGCAAGTCCTTAAAGGAATTGCGATACATTTTTACAGATTCATCAAACATTTTCTGCGCAGTCCATCCTTGTCCCGCCATTCTGTGGTTTGAGAGTTTTGTGGCGAGGAAAAAAGAGCTACGAGGGTGTCGTTTGAGTGCAATTCCTGTAGCCTTTTCGGATTGTCCCTGGCAGTAAGGCGGTGCGGTATCAAAATAATTCACGCCATGAGCGATGGCATAGTCCACGAGGCGGTTTACGGCATCTTGGTCGATTATTTTGCCGTCTCCGTCGGTGGCTTCAATAGTAGGCCACCGCATACATCCGTATCCGAGGATAGAAACTTTGTCGCCGGTGTTGTGGTTTATTCTGTATGTCATTTTGTCGGCAGGAACGTCACTTGATTCGGATTGACCATAGCCCTCAACTGCTTTTTTGCAGCCGGCAAGTGTTGTTGTGGCTACAGCTGCCGCCAATCCAAGGCGTTTCATGAATTGCCTGCGGTCAAGTCTGTTTTTATGTGAATTGTCGCTCATAATTGTAGCGTTTTATATGTTTAAGTTAAATGGTTCTGTGTCTTTCGTGTCCTTCAACGTAAATTGCGCTGAAAGGACGTGCAGGACAGAGATATTCACATGCTCCGCAGCCTATGCAACGCTCTGTGTTCACAACGGGAAATTTCGGAGAATTGTCGTCGTTAGGGTCAGATGGAACCATGGTGATAGCACCGGATGGACAGTGGCGGGCGCAGTTTCCGCAAGTCACACCGTCTGTGAATACAACACAGTTTTTCTTAATCCACACAGCATGACCTATCTGAGTAGAAGATTTTTCAGCAAGGGCGATAGGGGTTATAGCACCGGTAGGGCACACTTCAGAACATCGGTTACATTCAGGACGGCAATAACCGTTGTCATAATTCATAACCGGCTGCATTAGCGTGGAAAGGTCTGAAGAAGGGCGTAATACATCATTAGGACAGGCGGAAACGCAGAGCTGACAGGCTATGCAGTGCTGGTTGAAGTGCTTGTGACTCATCGCACCTGCAGGAATAATGAATGTTGCTCTTGCGGGAGTTTCCTTGTCTGTAATTGCTGCGAGTCCTCCGTCTACAGCTTTCTCTTCGGCAGACAACATGGCGGCTCCGGTGATAGCGGCACCTGTAATCATGAATTGTCTTCTTGATTCGTCGATAATTGTATCATGATTTTTCTTGGTGTCTTTGTGCCGGAGTGTGTATTTAATAGCTCCATGGCGGCAAGTATCAATACAGTCCATGCACACTACGCATCGAGAATAGTCCACTTCGTGTTTCTTGCCGTCGATACATGAAGCTTTGCACTTACGAGAACAGAGCCCACACTTATTGCACTTCGTTACGTCAATAGAGACTTTAAGGAGCGAGAATCGAGCAAAGAAACTGAGCACAGTGCCCACCGGGCAGATAGTGTTGCAATATGTTCTGCCGTTTCTCCAAGCGAGAATTGCTATTATGACAAAGGTGGCGATTGCTACAATAAGTGTAGTGATGCTTTTAATCCATACGTCTACCGTGTAAAATGCGTAACTGTCTGCACGCTCTGCAAAATATGCAAATATATTGTTGCCAAGTCGGTAGATTGGGGCAAAGAGGTTGCTTGCTATTCTGCCATATGCACTGTAAGGGGCGAAGATTGTGAAAATGGCGCTAATGCCGGCAATTAACGCAATGAGGAAGATTATCAGTACTGAATATCTGAGCCATCTAATTTCAGGTGAGTGGCTAAAACGGTATTGGTGTTTCTTCCTTTTCCCACTAATCCATGAAATGATGTCTTGAAACACTCCCAAAGGACAGATTACAGAGCAATATATGCGCCCGAAAACAAGGGTGAGGACTATAAGACCAATCACTATACCAACATTTAATGCAAGGATTGCGGGGAGAAATTGGATTTTAGCCATCCAACCGAGCCATGCGTGTGCGGTTCCCGTAAAGTCCAGGAATAATAGAGTGACGGCGCAAAAAAACACCGCAGCAAGCGTTATGCGAATTTTTCTCAACATATAATAGTTTTTAGGGTTATGAGATATTGCACAAAGGTAATAAATTTTCGCAAAACAATGTGCAAAAATTGTATAAAATACTTTTGGAGCGTTTTGTCAGGTGTCGTTTTTGATGTTAAACAGGCATCAAAATGATTTTGCCATCTTTTAAAGACTGTTTTACATCTATAATTCGCTGATTTGATGAACCGCGAAAGTGTAGTGATATGTCACGGAGAGACTGGATAAAAGGGCTATCTACGAGCACGTCGATGTACGGCAATATTTGAGACAAGCGCTGTGAGGCAATAATGTCTTCGTATCGATACCCTGTGTAGCACCAAATATCTTTGTTTATCTGTTTTATCTTTTTTGCCAGCAGAGTGAGCTGCTCTACTTGAAATAAAGGGTCGCCGCCCGAGAAAGTGACATCGAAGTCGTTTTCAATTACCCTGGCGAGTATTGTGTCTATTTCGCATTGAAAGCCGGCTGCCGGGTTCCAAGATTGTGGATTTTGACAGCCGGGGCAGTGATGTGTACATCCGGCAAAGTAGATGGAGGTTCTGAGTCCGGGTCCATCTACGCTTGTGCCGTCTATAATATCAAGGATTTGCATTCAATGAATGATTATTGAACCATAATGCAAAATTGCATTATATGTCAGCAATGTGTTTATTTGTGTACTACGCGGTCGTTTAGTTCGGCGAGTTTTGCGGAGTTCCAGCGGTCTGTAGTGCCGACAAGGTATCCGGTAATGCGCTGTAGCTTGTCAATGTTTGTGCTTCCGCATTTGGGACATACCTTTAGCTCAAGCTGTGCATCTTCGTATCCGCAGTCCATGCAGCGGTTTCGGTTGTGATTTACCGAACCGTACCCAATATTATATTTGTGTATTAGGTCCACTATATCGCTGATTGCCTTGGGGTTGTGAGTGGCGTCACCGTCAATTTCAACATAGAAAATGTGTCCGCCGCGTGTTAGGTCGTGATACGGTGCTTCTATCCGGGCTTTGTGCAGTGGGGAACAATGGTAATACACAGGAACGTGGTTCGAGTTGGTGTAGTAAGCCTTGTCTGTAATGCCGGGGATAACACCAAAAGTTTTGCGGTCTTTTATGGTGAATTTTCCGGATAGACCTTCAGCCGGCGTGGCGAGTATAGAGAAGTTGTGATGATACTGCTCAGAAAATTCGTTAGCACGGTCTCTCATATGTGAGATGATTTTGAGTCCGAGTTGTTGGGCGTCAGGGTCTTCACCGTGATGTTTGCCAGTGAGTGCGATTAGGCATTCCGCAAGTCCGATGAATCCGATACCGAGTGTGCCCTGATTAATGACTGATTCAATAGTGTCAGTGGGCTTAAGCTTTTCTCCGCCGTTCCATAGTCGTGACATTAGAAGAGGGAACTGCTTTGCAAGCGCAGTCTTCTGAAATTCATATCGGTCGCATAGCTGTCGAGCTGTGATTTCAAGGATTTCGTCAAGGTGACGGAAAAATGCCTCAATTCGCTTTTCCTTGTCGCTTATGCTCATAGTTTCGATGGCGAGGCGAACGATATTTATTGTTGTGAAGCTAAGGTTGCCCCTGCCGATTGAAGTTTTTTCGCCAAATCTATTTTCAAAAACGCGTGTTCTGCAGCCCATAGTTGCTACTTCGTATTGGTATCGTTTGGGGTCGTCGGCTCGCCATAGTTCATGCTGATTAAATGATGCATCGAGATTTACGAAATTGGGGAAGAAACGGCGTGCAGTGACTTTACAAGCAAATTGATACAGGTCGTAGTTAGGGTCTTCAGGCAGATAGTTTACGCCGGTCTTGGACTTCCATATCTGGATAGGAAAGATGGCGGTGGCTCCGTTTCCAACGCCTTCGTACGTAGTCTGTAGGAGTTCTCTTATTACGCATCGTCCTTCAGCCGAGGTGTCTGTTCCGTAGTTTATGGAGCTGAAAACAACTTGATTACCTCCACGAGAGTGAATAGAGTTCATATTGTGGACAAAAGCCTCCATGGCTTGATGGACGCGTGCTACGGTCTGATTTATGGCGTGCTGAAGCATGCGCTCTTTGCCTTGCAGCCCGTCAAGTGGAAGTTTTGTGTAGTCTTTCAGTGGGGTATTGTATAATTCTGAAAGGTCAATGCCTTGTAGAGCCTCAATCTGTTTTATTTCTTCGATGAGTGAAGAACGGACGAATGGAGCGAGGTAGAAGTCAAAAGCAGGAATTGCCTGTCCGCCGTGCATTTCATTTTGTGCAGTCTCGAGTGAAATGCAACCGATGATACTTGCAGTTTCAATACGCTTAGCCGGACGTGATTCTCCGTGTCCTGCTATGAATCCACCCTGAAGAATGCGGTCTAGAGGATGCTGTACGCAGGTGAGACTTTTTGTTGGGTAGTAGTCTTTGTCGTGAATATGAATGTATCCAGCCTTAAATGCAAGACGTGCTTCATCAGAGAGTAGATAATCGTCAACGAAAGGCTTTGTTGTCTCAGATGCGAATTTCATCATCATGCCGGCAGGGGAGTCGGTATTCATGTTTGCGTTTTCTCGCGTAATGTCATTGTTTTTTGCTTCAATGATTTCCAGGAACATGTCGCGAGTCTTAGCTCTGCGGGCGATGCTTCGCTTGTCACGATACGCGATGTAAATACGGGCCACTTCTTTGCGTGAACTCTTCATGAGTTCAAATTCGACCTTGTCTTGTATTTCCTCAACGGTCATCTGTGTGTCGCCGGTGAGTGCAATGTGGTCTGTGATGCGGTCAATTAGTGCTTCGTCCTCGCCTAACTCGGTCTGCATCATAGCTTTGCGTATAGCTGCTTTTATTTTGAGTTCGTTAAAGCCAACGATTCTCCCGTCGCGTTTTACTACTGTCTGTATCATGGGTTAAGTTTGTTTAATCTTTTATGAATTATGAAAAGCTCTGCAAAGCTACAACAATTATCTGAAATGGTCAAGTATTTTTACGAAAAATATTCTAAAATTTTTATTTTGGAAAACTTTTGGGGTATCGTAAAAATGCTAAATTATTGAAATTTAGATGAATATCATTTTAAAATGGAAAACTTTGGAAATGTATTGGCTTTCAAAATTTGTAACAGTATGCACGTTAACGTTTAATGATTGATTGTATTTTTAAGTAAATTGTAGTCTAATCTGTGAAGTGTAGTGGAGTCCATAAGTATGGGCTCGTTTCTATCGCTGAGATAGAATAGAGTGGGGGATTTGAAATTGGTAGAAGCTACAGAAGCAGATTTGTTGAAGTATGGTGTGGAGATTCCGGCAAGGTCAATTGTGGTGTTATAAAGAGATATAGATGGCGATACAATCGCTTGAGAATTGGCTTGCATTGTCTGGTACTTTTCAGGGAATTGAGATATATAGGCATTAGATAGCCAAACGATGAATGGTACTCGGAGTTGGTAGTATGTGGGCACAGGAGAAGCGTGAAGAAATCTGTTTCTTGAGTCGTCGAAGATGTCTTCTCCATGGTCTGACGCATAAATCAGGGCAGATGTGATATGAGATGCCTGAAGTGTGTCTATTGCCTGTTTTATATAAGAGTCAATATATCGGATTGTGTTATCGTAAGCATTAATAAGTTGTGGGCGGTCTGATGCGTTAGCGTCAGTTTTGTCGTCAGGCTTGAAGTGCGCAAAACTGCGAGGATAGCGTTCTGAATAGTTAAAATGGGAGCCATATGTGTGCAAAACAATAAACTGTTTAGGGTGTCTGTGGTTTGCGATGAGTGTGTTTAGTAATGTAATTAGCTCTCCGTCGTATTGCTGTGAGGATGCGCTGTCTGGCAGATAGACAACAGTATCTGCTTCATTGCCAAAATATTCAGTGTATGAGCGGTTGCGACGCTGGTTTGAAAGGAACGAAGTATAGAATCCGGCTTCACGAAAAGCAGTGATAATACTTTTGCGGTTGCTGATAGAATCAAAATCTTCTGCGGTGAGGGGAGAGAGAAGCATAGGCACACTCTTGTGTGTGGTTGCAGACTGTGTAATTGCACGCGTAAATACTGTCAGGTTTTCAGCCTTAGAAAGTTCCGGATTAGTATCACGGTCGTAGCCGAGTAGTTGCCAGTTTTGTGCTCGAGATGTTTCACCTATTACATAGACATATATCTCGGGAATAGAGTCAGGATGCGTAGAGATTGCGTTGTATGTGAAGCGTGCGCTTGTCTCTGGATAGTTTGAAATTTGTGCATGTCGTTGAAATGCGAGACAAAGATTTTTGGTTACATTTGCCGGAAAGATGTCGTTTGTGACAGCAAATGAAGGCGTTACAGTGTAACTTATGCACAATAATACTGTGCCAAGTGCAGTAACTGCTAATCCTACATTTCTCCATGGTTTTATAAAGTCTGCCGTTAGCATTAGCCCTTTGCAGATGCATATTGTAGCAATAACGAGAAATGGAATATAAATTACCACTAATGAACTAATTGCGATGATAAGGTTTCCGAGCAATTCACTGATTTCATCAGGATTTGAAGTGACCACATTAAGGAACATGTCAACACCTATGATAGAACAGCCGTAGAGGTAAAGCAATACAATCTGGAAGCCGCAGAAAATCATTATAGGCAGTAAGCACCACACAGTGACCCCAATGCGGCTGAACGACGTTGTAACAGTGATGTATATGCCGAGTGGGAGAATTATGTTTACGAGTGACGTCATCACAGGCAGGTGGTCTGTGAAGTTAAGTGCCACGTTCGGGACAATCAGGATTAACGGCGTGAAAAGTGCGAGAAATTGCTGTTTATTTAGAGTCATCGTTTATGCATTAAAAATAGGTATTGATTATTGTGTAAAACGATAATACATTGTGCGTTATCAAAATGCCTCATTGATATTAAATACAAAACCGGATTCCCCTTTGCCGAATCCATAGTCAAGACGAACATTTATTCGGTTTTTAAATTCCCATCGATAGCCTATGCCATAGTTAGGTAAGGTGTGGCTCCATTTGAAGTGGTCAAAGTTTGGAAATACGTTTCCTGCAGCTACCCATACAACAGCTCCGCTGCGTCCATAAATGTGTTGTCTAAGCTCCACTGTGGCATCAATCTCGCACTTGTCGTTGTATCTGCCTTCATAGTATCCTCTCAGAGCATTTGAAAAGGAAGGAAGCATTGTCCAAGGAGTGTTACCGTAAGTGAACATACCATGGAGCTGCATCGCCAAGACTGCGCCTTTCCATGTTTTACAGTATTGGTCTGCGTAAATTTCAGTGGAAGAGAATCCATAGTTGTCATTTCCGAGTCCGCGAGGATAGAAACGCTGGTTTACAGATGCAAAAGTGCCGGAGTAGGGGTTTTGTATGTCGTCTCGAGTATCGAAAGAGACAGCAAGTCCTAAACTAACACTTGTTATGTCCATATCTTGTCCTTGCCACAGTGCGTAGTCCGCGATTTTAGAACCGCTGATATAACAAAATTGAGCAGTAGGACCTGTCTCTTATACACATCTCCGAGCCCACGAGACCTCTCTACCTCTCG
>CALYOL010000033.1 GCA_945231345.1 uncultured Porphyromonadaceae bacterium | reverse complement strand
CCTTGTAGAGACTGTTCTTGACCGTATCTAATTGTATTGTTGAATACTTTAAGTGCCACTTCCCAAATCAGGAAGTGGCACTTTTTTTCTGCATATAGTGCGACGCATGAAACGCATTATGCATTGGCATTATGAACAAGGGGACCGCAACACGCGTTGCAGCCCCCTCTCTCGTATTTATGAAAGAAATTAGTGGATTAGCAATATTATCGGATTACAACTTTCTCAGTGTGAGAAGTGTTGCCTGCTTTAACAGAGATGATGTAAACGCCTTTCATTAAGCGGCTTGCATCAAGAGTGGCAGTGTCACCTGCGGAAGATGCGGATGCGACTTTCTGTCCTGCCATATTATACATTGCAGCTTCTACACCATTTGCGTTGGCTACGAAAACTTCATAGTTGTCAAAACCCTTCTTTGCAACAAGAACGTTTGCTTTGTCAGCTACGAGCTGAGCTGCGCCGTCTGTGGCGATAGCTAACTTAAGTCCTGCGTATGCATCGAGCTGTCCTGCAGGTCCCCACGCCTCGCTGAAGTACTTGGTCTTTACGGCAGTTTGCTGAGCGATTTGTGCGATTTGTGCAGGTGACAGAGTCGGGTTTGCTTGTAGCCAGAGAGCAACAACACCGGTCATGACAGGAGCTGCCATGGAAGTGCCCTGCATAGGAGTCCAGTAGTGGTAGCGATTGTTGAAAGTGCCTCCGAAAGTCTTTGGGTAGTAAGTAGAGCTATAGTTGCTACCTTCAATGAAAGGCTGGCTGAGAGAAGATACGAGCGCGCAGCCGGGAGTGCAGATAGTAGGTAGCTGGCGACCGTCGCATAGAGAGCCATAAGAAGAGAAGTAGGCGATGTCTCCGATTGTATTACCTGTGTACGGAGAGATGTTTTTAGTGTTGTAAGCACCCACAGCTATTGTGTTTTGCCCGCAAGCCATATTGTTGATAGTACCATTGTCGGTAGGTTCGTCAAATATGCTGTAGCCGGAAGCGAGGTTTGTATAATAGCCGTCTGCGTATGCAAACAAAGTCTGTCCGTCTTTACCTATTGCGACGATAGCAGGTATGACTGATGAAGAAGTATTCTTGTTGATAAGCTTGAAAGCAAGCTGAATTTGAGTTTTGCCTGTCACTTCATTGACGTATTTCACAGCACCAACGTATGAAGACTGATAGTAATTGTCAAAGTTTGTGTCAGTCATATGTCCGTCTTCAGCTACGGAAGAGTTTGAGAGGAACTGTACGTCTTCAGTCACAGCAAAGCCACAAACATTAGAGTAATCAGACTTGTTGATGATAAGGAAAGACACGCTAACGTCTTGTGCATCATCGGCATTGATATAAAGGGTACCGTAAGCCTGATAGGATGAGCTTGCGTTCTTAAGTGCTGTGCTTGGAACGAGTGCGGTTTGTATTCTCTGTGCACGAGTGCTTGAAGAAGAAAGCTTTTTTGTTATGGCGATTTTCTCTCCCGCTTCGTTACCGGAAGAAATACAGATGGTGATGTCTTTTGCGAGTTCGTCAAGTGCGGCTGTGAAGTTGTCGCTACCGTCGTGTGGACCCTCGTTAGCACCAAGCGACATGTTAATAACGGCAGGCTTGCCAACGCTCTTAGCGTAAGCTTTAATGTCTGCTACAGACTGTAGAATCATATTGTCAGAGAAGTCACCTGCGCAAAGTATGATGTCTGCGTCAGTAGCCATACCGTGGAAATCCTTTGTAGCGTCGCTGTGAGCATAACCTCCCACCGCGATACCTGATGTATGTGTGCCGTGACATTCTCCGCTGTTGTCTGTAGTGTATGATGCGAGGCTTGTGCCTGTATAATCTTTCTTTGTAACTGCACCGGTAGAGGAGTTTGTCGTGTATTCATACAGGTGTTTAACTCGAGTAGCAGTAAGGTCGCTATTGTAGAAGTTGATGTGGTTAGGGTCAAATCCCATGTCGATAATACCAACAACAACGCCCTCTCCTGTGTATGACTGTGAAAGACCTGTTCCGGCATGTATTTTATCAACACCAACAGATGCTCGAGCCTCGTTATTTTTCATAAATTTTTTTGTGGAAGCATTCACGCTTTTTACGGACTCCATAAGGTCGAGTTTTGCCATCTGTTCACGAGTGACGTTAGTAACTATAAATTTGTCTGCAATGACGAAAGACACGTCTATGCCAGCATCTTGTAGTTCTTCGAGAGTCTGACCTTCTTCAAGTCGAATGATGACACCCTGATAGTTGCCATTTACAGCGTTAGCAGAGCGCAGACGGCTTGGCTCTGACAGTTCACTCTTCTCATTCATAAAGTTTCTTGACACCAAGTCAAGTTTAGCCTGGGCGGACAGGCTACTTCCAGCCAATAGGGCTGCTAAAAAAGTAAAGTAAAATTTCATAAAAAGAAATTGTAATTATGTTTGGAAACGTTTGTAAAAATGTAAATTATTGCCACAATTAGCAAGAAAATTGCATCTTTTTGCTAATTGAGCTGCAAAGGTAATACTATTTTTTTGATTTGACAAAATGTAATTGCATATTTTTTAACTATTTTCTTATTTTTCTTTAATAAAGGTTGATTTTTGGGGCTTAATTGTAAAAATTTATTGCATATTGCAATAATATACGATGAGTAAGAAATATGAGCAACGAAATGAGACTTAGTACAGATGATAATCGGATGATTGCTCGCAGTATCTGTGGATAAAGAAAATTTCGCCAGTCGCTTATTCTATTGTCTCTTCGCCAGAAGAGGAGCCGCCGGTGACGGCTCGGCTGTTGATAATGTTGATGTCGCCTGCGAGCTCGTATTTTTTGCCGTCAGCTCCGAGAGCCTTTATCACATAGTAGTAGACGCCGGAAGGAACGAGTTTGCCGCCTTTTTTACCATCCCAACCTTGTGAAGGGTCGTTGAAGGAGCATATTTCGTTGCCCCATCGGTTGAATATGTGACATTCAAAGCTTACTATGGATTTGTAGCTCACTTTCCAGATGTCGTTAACTCCTTCGCTGCCGCCGGGAGAGAAGGCATTAGGGCAGTCGAGTCGAGATTCGCCAATCGTCACTTCGTAAACGTCGGAATAAGAGTAGCATTCGCCAGCGGCATTGCCGGCAACAAATCGGATATAAGTGGTGCCTGCCTCTGTAAATGTCTGAGTAAAATCGAGTTCAGTCACACGCATGTAGATGTCCTCAAATTCAGCAGTGTGCGAGAATTGCCATTCGTGGAAAATAGCCGCGTCTGTTACAGCGGCGGTGAAAGTGATGTCAACGGGAGCAGAGCCTCCGAGTGTGGCTTCTACTTTCTGCTCGTTATCGTTTTCTCGCTCTGACTGCGTAGCATTGCATGTTGCGGCAACAGCGGTGGCGGTAAGTGTTTCAGATGTGGCAGTTTCCGCTATTCCCCATTGCTGCAGAAAACGGTCGCCGGAGAGCGTGAATTGTGTGTCGCAGAGCGGAGCGTCTACGCGGATTACTCCGGTGCTGCTCTGAATGGTTTCTGTGACTTCTGTTACACTATATGTGCCGTTATCTTCGCTGTATTGGAGGGTGTTGTATGTAAGTGAGAGGTCTCTGGAAAGTTCAAGTCCACGTCCGTTTATGGAGAAATACTTAATAGGCTGAATGTTTCCAGTCACTGAGATAGATGCGCGGTCGCACTCTCCAGGTTCCATTGTAGCGGCAATGTGTTGAATATCAGCGAAATGGTTTGCGTAATTAACAATCCAATAGTAATGTGGACGAGTGCCTTCCGTGATTATAAAGCCTATGTCTTCAGAGGGGAGCTGTACGGAATAAGTGTTTCCGCTTACAGAAACTCCTTCCATATCTGTGGCGTAACCACCTCCTCGGCTGTCAAATTTCTGCCATGTGACGGTGTTTCCCGCGCTTGCAGTGTATTTGATAGTAACCGGTGCGGTGGCGTAAACTACATATATTGCATCGAGTCCGCTGCTTGTGTCTCCTTTTACGCTTATAGCGGGGTAAGCGGAGCCGGAAAATGTAAGCTGGGCACTTGCAGTAAGTGTTGCGCAAGCGAAAAAGACTGATAGTAATATATGGATTATTTTCATTGGAAATATTGATTACGTTAGTATTTAGCAAAGGTAATCAAATTTTTTGAGAAATTACTCTTTTTGGAAATAAGTTTTTGTAGCGTCTTTAACTTTGCCGGAGAGTCTAATGAGTGCAAACATTGTAGGGAATGCCATGAGTCCGTAGAAGAGGTCGCAAATGGATACTGCGGCTGTGAGAGGCACTACAGCGAATAGGACGAGTGAACCGATGAAGAGATATGTGTACCAGTTAGATTTTCTGCGTCCGAAGAGGTATGCAGCGCAGCTTTTTCCGTAAAAAGAGTAGGAGAACATTGATGAGAGTCCGAAGCAAATAACAACGATGAGGAGGAGATATTGTCCGCCGGGAATTGCATTTGAGAAAGCAGCCATTGCGATTTCAAGACCTTTAACAGTGCCTTGTGCAGACTGAATGTCACCGCAGAGAAGGATGGCGATAGCGGTGAGTGTGCAAACGAGTCCGGAGTCGATGCTTGGACCGAGCATTGCAATGAGTCCTTCTCGTACAGGCTGGTTGTTTCGAGACTCTCCGTGCATGATGGAAGCAGTACCTATACCGGCGTCATTTACGAGTGCTGCGCGTCGAGCTCCGATGATGGCAATACCAATGAGTGCTCCAAATCCTGCCTGAAGATTAAAAGCCTCGCGGAAGATAGAAGCGAAAGCCGCAGGTACTGCACCAAGATGTGTGATGATAATGTAAAGAACCATGAGGAAGTAAATTCCAACCATGAAAGGCACAACTATTGATGCCACACGCGCTATTCTCCTGATGCCGCCAAGAACTACGGCAGACACTATCGCAGCCATCGCAATACCGCAGATGAGTCGAAAAGATTCTTCGTTTGTCAGTGAGGTGACTGATGAAATTGCGCTGAGAAAACTGCTGGATTCAATGCCTTGAGGAGTTGTGAAAACGCTTACCACCGCTTCAGCGAGCTGGTTTGCATTCATGATGCACATAGTGCCAAACATACCTGCAAATGCAAAGAATACGGCGAGAGGTTTCCATTTAGCTCCAAGTCCTTTCTCAATGATATACATAGAGCCACCGCGGTTTAGTCCGTGCTCGTCGTGTCCGCGAAACATTATGGCAAGCACGCCTTCGTGGTATTTGGTGGACATGCCCACAATGGCACTTACCCACATCCAGAAGATTGCGCCCGGTCCACCCACAACGAGAGCTATTGTTACGCCGGCAATGTTCCCGAGTCCGATAGTGGCTGCTACAACAGACGCAAGTGCTTGTGCAGAGCTAATTTGACCATTACCAGAAGACTGCTTTCGGCGGAGTTCCTTTATGGCGTCGGGTAGGTGACGTATTGATACCATTCCTGAACGGATAAAAAGGAAGAGTCCACCACCGATGAGGGTGATGAAAAGTGGATAGCCGCAGATAGCATCTGCGATTGTCGTTAGCCAGTCTGTCATAATAATGTCAAAATTTTTACCTTAGATTGAATAGTGAAATTGCGTTTGCGGAGGTGATGTCCGCTATATTTTCGTATGAAATATTTAGTTCGTTTGCTATAAAAGCAGCTATATCCGGGATATATGCTGATTCGTTTCGGCATCCTCTGTGTGGAACAGGTGCGAGGTAAGGCGAGTCGGTTTCAAGGAGGATGCGGTCAGCCCCAATTATTGGCAGCAATTCTTTGAGTTTAGAATTCTTGAAAGTCACTACACCACCAATGCCGAAATAATAGTCGCCAAGTTTGCGAATTTCCTGAATGTCTTCTTCAGTCCCAGCAAAGCAGTGAAATACACCTCTCGGACGTTTTTGCATTGTTCGGAGCAGACTAAGAATTACGTCCATTCCGTCTCGGCAGTGGATGATTATCGGCAAGTCTATTTCCGCTGCGAGTTCTGCCTGTTTTAGGAATACTATTTCCTGTTCTTTTTGGAAAGTTTTGTCCCAGTACAGGTCAATTCCAATTTCTCCGACAGCAACGTATCTGCCTCTATTTTCTGTAATCTCCTTAAAAACGGTCTTGAGGTCTTGCTCCCAGTTTTCTTTCACTTCTGTAGGGTGCAGTCCCATTGCCATAACGGTATTTTCCGGAAACTTGTCGTGTAGCCGGTTCATTGGCTCTATTGTGGAGAGGTCTACGTTAGGGAAAACCATCATTTCCACCCCATGCTCCACAGCACGCCTGACTGTTGCCTCATTATCGGGGGCAAAATCGTCGAGGTATAGGTGAGTATGGGTGTCAATTAGCATGCCGAGCCGTTAGTTTGAGCGGTTTGTAGTACGCAGTGCAAGCTGCGCGAAGAAGTCGTGGGCTTCACGGTCAAGATTAGCATCTTTGAGAGCGTCGATAGCTTCATCGATATATTTGTTGATAAGAGCCTTACTGCGAGCAACGAGGTCAAGACTGTTGTAAATATCTTTTACACGCTCAATTTTTTCAGAGTTTTTGAGCGAATTGCCTGAATGGATAAGTTTTAACAGCTCGCCTGAACGGTCTTCGTTTAGTGCGGTGATAAGAAGCCACGTTTTCTTGTTGTTTACGATATCTCCTCCGATTTCCTTTCCGAAAAGCAGTGCGTCGCCATAAGTGTCAAGGTAGTCGTCTTGTAACTGGAATGCAAGCCCGAGCTTCTCTCCAAAACGATACATAGCATCTTGTACATTGCAGTCAGCACCAGCCATAAGTGCTCCCATTTTGCATGCGCATCCGAGCAGTACAGACGTCTTAAGGCGAATCATTTCAATATATTCCTCAACAGTCACGTCTTCTCGGTGCTCAAAGTCCATGTCATATTGCTGACCCTCATACACCTCCATTGCAGTTTTGTTGAAGAGGGCGAGAACGTCAGCGAGTTTATCGCCGGCATTTTTTGTGACGAGCATTGTAGCCATAGTAAGCATAGCGTCGCCAGACAGGATTGCGGTGGCGTCATTCCATCTGCAGTGTACTGTAAGCCTTCCTCGACGGAGCTCTGCACGGTCCATGACATCATCGTGAAGCAGGGTGAAGTTGTGATACATTTCCACTCCAAGTGCTTGATTTATAGCAGTCTCAACACTTTTCCCACAAGCGGAACAAGTGGCAAGAACCAACATGGGTCTAAGGCGTTTGCCACCGCCTTCCAGGGTGTATCGTATGGGCTCGTATAGTCCGTTAGGATTTTGTGGATATTCTATTGATTTAATTGCAACATTTAAGATGTCTTGCAATTCGTCTATTGATATCATATTGATTTTCTGTATAATTACAAATTTTTGCAAAGTTACGCATTTTTTCTTAATGCAGCAAATTTAGAGAAATCTAAGTGCGATATTATAGGCGATGAATGCGAGAATCCAAGCGACAGTGGTGTTGTAAATTATAGAGAATATTCCGTATTTCCAAGAGCCACATTCCTTGACGATGGCTGCGACTGTTGCGAAGCATGGGCAGTAAAGAAGAATGAAAATCATCAAAGAAAGGGCAGAAGCCGGGGTGAAGTCGGGTTTTCCGGTTTTTGGAGATGGTGCTTGAAGTCTTTCCTTGAGAGTAGCCTGTTCAGCCTCAGAATCACCGGTGTAAAGAACACCAAGTGTTGAGACTGATATTTCCTTTGCAGGAAGTCCTGTCACAACGGCTACAGATGCTCTCCAAGAGAGTCCGAGGGGCTCAAGAGCGGGATTGATAGCTTTTCCAATCATTTCCAGGTATGAGTCATGTTGCGGGTCTATCTTTGATTCGTCGATTAAGGCAAGTTGCTCTTGTGTCATCGGCTCAGCGTTGTGGTTTGGAAAATAGTTGAGTGTCCATATCACAATACTGGCAAAAAGGATTACTCCCGCAATTTTCTTGAGGTATTCCCGTCCTTTGCTCCACATGTGGAGAAGGCAAGAGCGGAGTGTAGGCATGCGGTAAGGAGGAAGCTCCATAACGAAAGGTGTTTCTTCCCGGTTATACCAATATTTTCTCATCAGCCTTGCGGAGAGAATTGCAACAATGATACCCAGTGCATAAATGCCGAAAAACATTAGCGCAGCGTATTCACTGAAGAAAATACCTATCAAAAGCACATATACCGGTAGTCGTGCGGAGCAAGACATAAATGGGTTTATAAGAATGGTTATTATCCTGCTTGAGCGGCTTTCGATTGAATTAGACGCCATTACGGCAGGAACATTGCAACCAAAACCCATTACGAGTGGGATAAACGACTTTCCATGCAGTCCGAGCTTGTGCATCGTGCTGTCCATAATAAATGCGGCTCGTGCCATATATCCTGAGTCTTCCATCACTGAAATGAAGAAATACAATATGAGGATATTCGGCAGGAAGATAATCACACCTCCCACTCCGCCTATTATGCCATCGCAAACGAGGTCTTTCAACACACCATCCGGCATATATTCACGGATGATATTGCTGATGAAATTTACTCCACTTTCTATCCAGTCTTGTGGATAAGCGCCCAGTGAAAATGTAGCCCAAAACATGATAAACATTACGGCAAAGAAAATCGGGAAGCCAAATTTGGGGCTTGTCACAATCTCGTCAATAGCATGAGACTTGTCTTTTTTCTCATCTTTGCCGCCGGTGAGAGTTTCTGCGAGAGCACCTGCGATAAAACCGTATTTTTCAGCGGCAATCATAGTTGCGATGTCTTCACTACGGTGGAGTGATTTTATGTTCTCTACAAGAGAGTTGCGCTCGTTGGTCAAATTTTCATATGACGGTGCATTACGCAATACATTCTCAATTTCTTTGTCACCCTCGAGAAGCTTTATAGCGATGTAGCGAGGGGAGAAATGTCGCTCAATGCAGCTGTCTTCCTTGATGATGTCTTTGAGCACCTTTACAGCATTTTCGATGTCTGCGGTGAGCTTCACATGAACGTGTCGCACATGTTCATCGCTCTGCTCATAAACTTTTATTATCTCGTTGAGAAGTTCTTCAACGCCCTCGCCGGTGCGCGAAACGGTTGGCAGCATAGGCACACCTATCATGCCACCGAGACAATCGTAGTCGAGTTCTGCGCCAGACTTCTTAAATTCGTCAAACATGTTAAGAGCAATCACCATGGGACGGTCCATGTCGATTAGCTCGGTGGAGAGAAATAGATTTCGCTCCAGGTTTGATGCATCTACTACGTTTACAATTACGTCAGGAGTCTCATTTTGAAGAAATCGTCGTACAACCAGGTCGTTGTGAGAGTTTTCCGAAAGGGAATACGTTCCCGGCAGGTCAACAACATTGAACTTGTATCCAGCGTGTTCCACTACGCTGGTTTTTGCTCCAAGAGTTACACCGCCATAGTTTGCCACATGCTCTTTTGCTCCTGTAGTGACATTAAACAGTGAAGTTTTTCCGCAATTTGGATTGCCGATAAGGGCGATGTTAATAGTGTGTCGTTCACCCTCGTATATCTGTATAATATCGTCATTGTCATTTGCGGCGGTGCGAGTGGAATAGTGGGTTACTTCGCAATTTTTGTCACAAGGAATTATTTCAATAAACTTAGCTTCAGCACGTCTCAACAACACTTCATACCCCATAATGGAGTATTTCACAGGGTCGTGAGTAGGTGCACTCATTATGGCGTCAATTTTTTTGCCGCGTACAAACCCCATTTCAGTCACGCGCTTACGGAAAGCTCCGTAACCATGAATTTTTAGTATTATCGCGCTTTCGCCCGTTTTCAGTTCGTCGAGTGTCATAATTTGTGTTTTTAGACTGCAAAGTTACGAATAGTAATTTAATTTAGAAAGAGTCTAAATAATTATTTTGTATGAAAAACTTGGCAAGATTTTTGTAATAGAAATAAGATATAACGAAAATGGAAGAAAATTATGGCAAATGTAGTAAATACGGAATATGAGAAAGTAGAGAGTCTGCTTGCAGAAAGCAGGCTGCTTGATGCAATATATGCGATACGCAAACTTGCTGATAATAAGCGAGATGCGCAGGTGATAGAGGACTGCAACCGGCTTGACGAGGAATATCGCCGCATGCTCTATTATGTTCAGCAAGGCATTGAAGACCCTATGCGTGCAGCATATTACAACGATTATGCTGTCAAGGCATACTCTCTGCTTGACACAGTAAAGAAAACCACAGCGTCAGTTGCCGAATTCTCACTATTCTTCAGCCAATGCCGAATAGAACTCTCAAAAAAGTCGAATATTAAGGATGCAATTGCCTCATATCTGCGTCTTTGCAGCGAAACATCACTTTTCAACGCCATATCTGAAGGAGTGGAGCAGGTGGATGATAGCCAGAAACGCCGTGAACAGGCTTTGCGTGACCTTTTCAATATCGTATGGGTCACGTTCCCCATTTCCACTGCCGAAAAAAATGATTTGCTTAATTTCTTTACGTCCGAAGCTGCTTCATATGAGGCAAAATTGCAAATTCTGCCTGCAATTTTGCTGTCTGTATTGCAATTTTTTGACAGCAATAAGGTGGAGCTTCTTATTGACA
Organism: uncultured Porphyromonadaceae bacterium; assembly: GCA_945231345.1. Lineage (GTDB taxonomy): Bacteria > Bacteroidota > Bacteroidia > Bacteroidales > Muribaculaceae > CAJUPY01. The sequence goes on along the minus strand of CALYOL010000033.1, from coordinate 1,670 downwards.
CATATTGCTCTCTCTCAGACTCTGAAAATTCCGCAACTGCCGTAGTAGCGCTCACTTGTGCCATACTCGCACTGCTAATGAATGGTAACCACCCCATAAAATCCTCACTTGCAAAGAAACTCAAAGACACTACAGCAGTCCCCGCATGGAACGAGGATATAAAAAACGTGTTATTTTCACTCATTAAGACTATTGATACTGAGAGAATTACGAAAAAAGTTCAAAGCGAAATACTGCCGGAACTGCACAAGATGCAGAAAGACCTTAACAAGTTTTTTGCAAACCTGAAAATTGACGAAAAAACTTTTGACATCTCCTCGCTTGAGGAAAATCCCGAGTGGATGGAGGAGCTACAAAACTCGTCGCTTGCTGATAAGATGCAGGAGATTTTCAAACTTCAAAATGAAGGTGGGGATATATTCATGTCAGCATTTAACCAGCTGAAGACATTCCCGTTTTTCAACGATGTGTCAGCCTGGTTTACTCCGTTTAGCGAAGATAATTCAGTCGTTGGTGAAAATGAGGAGATGAAAGACGTAGCACGCATGGTGAAATCTCTGCCAAATGTGTGTGACAGCGATAAATTTTCGATAATGCTGTTATATTCAAGTAATTATATGCCTCAATCGCAAAGAGATTCTATCATGAACCAGATGAAGATGAATAATCTTAACTTTGCCGGACTGGACATGTCATCAATACCTCCTGAAACAATCAGGCGTAGCCATATCACAAATTTTGTGCAAAATCTTTACCGTTTTTTCAAGCTATTTCGCCGCAAAGGAGAGTTTAATAATCCTTTCGCAAAGCCATTTGACATTGTTGGCTGCCGACATCTCAGCTCATTTGGAAACACTACAGACGAGGAACTCAATCTAATCTCAGAGTTTTACTTTAAGCATAAATATTACGATGAGGCTCTAAAACTTTTTCTTTATGCTGAGAAAAAAGGCGAAATCAGTGCAAAACTTCTACAGAAAATAGGTTTCTGCTATCAGCGACATGCTATGATAGAGACAGCCCTGGAGTATTATCGAAAGGCAGAACTTATGGAAACGGGAAGTGTATGGACAATCAGCCGTATAGCGCAGTGTCTGCAAATGCTAAACCGACATCGTGAGGCGGTAGAATACCTTGATGACCTGCTCATAAGAAATCAGGATGACACTAAAGTTATGCTGCAAAAATCCACGTCGCTCGTTTCTCTCAAAAAGTATGACGAAGCAATGTCTATCCTTAACAAGCTATGCTATATGGAGCAAGAAAATATGCCGGCACTGCGTATGCTTGCTTATTGTCATGTGATGAAACATAAGTATGATGCTGCAATAAATTGTTTTCGTAAGATTGTAAACTGCGCTCCCACTGCCGACGATTATATCGTGATGGGTAACATTGCGCTTGCGCAGAAAGACTGTCGCGAAGCTATAAACTGTTATGAACTTGCCTCCGAGCGTCATGAAGGCGGACTTGAGGGCGTAATTGCTGATGTCAAAAAGTCTGAGCAAGACCTTATCGCTCTTGGTGTGGATACTTCGCTCTTACCAATGCTACTTGATTGTCTTGTGAGGCTCTAAGGTGAGGGAATGTAGCAAAAACGAAATAGACTTCTTGTTTTTGAGTTGAATTATTCGTATATTTGCAGAAACAAAAACGCCTAACGATTATGA
>CALYOL010000032.1 GCA_945231345.1 uncultured Porphyromonadaceae bacterium | reverse complement strand
GTGGTCATTATTAACCTAATTTATCACTGAATTAGAGGATAATAAACTACTTTTGCTCCATAAAAAGTTACAAATAATGATTAAACTGACAGACATAAACAAAACCTACCCCGGCGCGGTGCCACTGCACGTGCTGAAAGGAATTAACCTCAATATCGAAAAGGGAGAACTGGTGTCAATAATGGGTGCATCCGGCTCAGGTAAATCCACCCTGCTCAACATCCTTGGTATACTTGACACTTACGACACCGGTGAATATTACCTCGACGGCTGCCTTATAAAAAATCTCAGTGAAAACCGTGCCGCAGAACTTCGAAACAAGATGATTGGATTTGTCTTTCAGTCTTTTAACCTCATAAACTACAAGGACGCTTTGGAGAACGTTGCACTGCCGCTGTTCTATCAGGGAGTATCTCGACGACAGCGAAATAAACTCGCCATGGAACAGCTTGAACGCATGGGACTTGGCGACCGTGCTCATCACCTCCCAAGTGAGCTATCCGGCGGACAAAAACAGCGCGTCGCCATTGCGCGTTCTCTCATAACCAAGCCTTCTATCATCCTCGCCGACGAGCCTACCGGTGCTCTTGACAGCAAGACGAGCCATGACGTGATGAAAATCTTCAAAGACCTTAATGCCGACACCGGAATGACTATCGTTATCGTCACTCACGACCCGGGCGTAGGAGAGCAAACTAACAGAGTTATCCGAATCAGCGACGGTATAATACAGTAATACGCTATGTTTGACCTGATTAGAGAAATTTACCAGACTCTGCGTAACAACAAGCTCCGCACTTTCCTCACCGGATTTGCCGTTGCTTGGGGTATCTTCATGCTAATAATCCTGCTCGGTATGGCGAGGGGCGTGGTAAATGGCTTTGAAAATAGCAGAGGCAGCAAAGGTACTAACAACGTAAACGTATTTAACGGCAGAACGTCTAAGGCTTACGCCGGTTATAAGGAAGGACGATACATCCAGCTTAAAAATTCTGACACTCAGACAGTTAAAGACGATGTAAAAAACCATGTGGATGTCGCAACCGCTTTCGTGCAGGGCAGCAACAGCGTCATTTCAACCCAACACGACTACATCTCGGCAAGTTACTCTGGCGTTTACCCTAATTTCCTATCCCTCCGCGGCGAAGAAATCCAGGAAGGACGATTCATAAACGATATGGATATGCAGCTACAGCGTAAAGTGCTGGTAATCACTCGTAAAAATGCCCGTATTCTTTTTGAAGACTCAACGAAAGTAGTGGGTGGAAAAGTCACTATGCATGGGCTAACCTTCACTATCATAGGCGTTTACGACCCTGAATGGGGTGAAGACGTTTTTATCCCTTACACCACTGCCAGAAACCTTGCCGGCGGCAGCGATAACGTAGACAGACTAACCCTAACCATTAAAAACGTCAAGACACTCGAAGACGGCAAAGCAGCTGAGCAGGAGATTCGACAATCCCTCGCAAACAAGCACAAATTCGACGTTAACGACCAGTCTGCAATCTGGGTCTGGAACCGTTTTACGCAACACATCACCGCCAGCAGCGCTATGGACATCCTGCAGGTTGTAATCTGGCTTATCGGACTGTTCACCATGCTTTCCGGCATTGTCGGAGTCAGCAACATCATGTTTGTTTCCGTTAAGGAGCGTACGCACGAAATCGGCATCAGACGCGCTATCGGGGCTAAGCCTCGGCATATCTTGACACAAATCCTCACTGAGAGCGTAGCCATTACCACGCTTTTCGGATACATCGGCGTATTTTTCGGCATCCTCATCACAGAGCTCCTTAAGCAGATGTCTTTTGAAGGAATTAAAGACCCTACTGTAGACATTTCCATCGCTATCAAGGTGACTCTCGTGCTTGTAGTGGCTGGATGTCTCGCAGGACTATTCCCTGCGCTTAAAGCACTGAAAGTTAAGCCTGTAGAGGCATTGAGAGACGAATAAAAAACTACAAAAAAATGAGAACTTCAATATTCGACATAGACAACTGGAGGGAAATTGGCGCCACTCTCGCCCGAAACAAGACCCGCACTTTCCTCACAGCCTTCGGTATTTTCTGGGGCACTGCCATGCTGGCAATGCTGATAGGCGGAGCACGAGGACTGGAAGACATCCTGAGAAGAAACTTTGATGGATTCGCAACTAACACTGCACTCCTTTTTCCCGGCAGACTCACAATGTCTTACAAGGGATTCAACAAAGGGACCTCATACAACTTGCAGCAAGCCGACGTTGACGGAATCAGGCAGTCTGTGCCGGAAGTGACTGCTCTTACGTCTGTTTACTCTGTAAACGTTGTCGCTTCTTACGGCAGACAGTCCACCACCTGCAACGCAACAGGCGTTGATGCGGAATATCCTCTCATCATGCAGCCTGTCATGTACGAAGGCAGATTTGTGAACGCTTCTGATGAAAAGAATGAGAGAAAAGTATGCGTCGTAGGCAAAAAAGTCGCTGACGAAATTTTCGAATATGGTGAATCCCCTATCGGAAAATATGTAAGCCTCTCCGGAATATATTATTACGTCGTGGGCGTAGCAGGACAGACATCAGACATTCAGATAAACTCTAAAATCGACGAGTCTATCCTCGTGCCCGGAAACACTCTCCGCCGTTCATTCAATCTTGGAGACGACATCGGTGGACTTATGCTGAGAGTGAAAGACGGCGTTACGCCCACATCCATTCAGCCTCGCATTGAGCGAATTATCCGCCGAAATCACCCTATCCACCCCGACGACGACAACGCAATTATGTTTTGGGATATTTCCGAGCAGTTTAAGATGGTTGATTCTCTGTTTATGGGCATTATGATTCTGGCAATGTTTGTGGGAGTGGGAAGCCTACTTGCCGGAATTATCGGAGTCGGCAATATCATGTGGGTAATCGTGAAAGAGAGAACACAGGAAATCGGTATCAGGCGAGCCATTGGCGCAAAGCCAAGAGACATAATCGTACAAATCCTGTCGGAAGGCGTAATCCTTACATTTGTTGCAGGACTCGCAGGAATATGCTTTGCCACTCTTGTGCTATACATTGCGCAAATCATTACGGCAAACGAGGTATCTGTCCCTCACTTCCAGCTCTTCTTCTCGCAGGCTATCGGCATCATGGTCACATTTATGGTCCTGGGCACTCTCGCCGGACTGATACCTGCCACTAAAGCGATGAAAATCAAGCCTATAGAGGCTATGAATGATAAATAACAGTTTTGAAAATAAAAATAATAAGTCATCATAAAAAATTCTGAAAATAGTCATGAAAAAATTCTTTAAAATCTTGATTTGGATTGTAGTAATTGCAATTTTCATCGGCACTTTTGTTTACCTGTTCATAAACTCTTCTCCGAAAGAGACTGTGTATGAGCTCGTTAAACCTACTCGCGAAACAATTGAACGCACAACAGTCCTCACCGGCAAAATTGAGCCGCGCGACGAAATCGAAATAAAGCCACAGGTATCAGGTATCATCGCTGAAATTAACGTTGAACCCGGCGACGAAGTCAAAGAAGGCGACATCATTGCTAAAATCAAAATTATCCCTGACGAATCACAGCTTTCTTCAGCCCGAAACCGCGTGCGCGTCGCTACACTGGACCTCGAGGAGAAAAAGCTGGAATATGAACGCACTAAAATGCTATATGACAAGGGATTTGAATCTCGCGAAAAATACGAACAAGACCTCAACGCATACAGCAAGGCTAAGGAAGAACTTAAGGCTGCTGAAGACGCTCTCTCTATCATCAAAGACGGCGTTTCTAAGGAAGATGCGCAGCAGAGCAACACTCTCGTCCGCGCAACCATCACAGGGCTTGTCCTTGAAGTACCGGTAAAAGTCGGTAGCTCTGTTATCCAAGCCAATACAATGAACGATGGTACTACTATCGCTAAAATCGCGGATATGAACGACCTGATTTTCAAGGGGAAAATTGACGAAACTGAAGTTGACCTCCTCTCTGAAGGTATGCCTATGAGAATTTCTATCGGTGCCATATCAGACTCAAACCTCGATGCCATTATCGAGAAAATATCACCTATCGCCACTGAAGACAACGGCATCAACACTTTTGAAGTCAAGGCTGCTCTCACCGTCGACGACACTCTCCACCTCCGCGCAGGCTATAGCGCAAACGCTACCGTAATCCTCTCGCGCGTCGCAGACGTAATGACTATCCCTGAGCGTGTTATAGAGTTTGTAGGTGACTCCACTTTCGTGTATTGCCTCACCGACACCGTGAATGGTCAGAAATTTGAGCGCAGAGCAATAAAGACCGGAGTCAGCGATGGTATCAAAATCCAGATTGTGGGCGAAGACGTGGATTCTACCACTAACATTCGGGGCACTGCTCTAAACTAATTCAATGCTAATTTACATTTCACAGTCATGAAAAAGATTTTTTCTACCATCATAGCGTTCGCAGCAATCGCCTCCGCAGGTGCGCAGACTAAATGGTCGCTGGACAGCTGCATAAACTACGCAATCTCACACAGCATCTCTGTCAAAAACGCTCAGGCGCAAAAAGACCTTGCCGAGCTCTCCGTAACTGAAGCTAAAGATGCTTTCCTCCCTACCGTAAACGCCAGCGCTTCACAAAATTTCAACTTCGGACGAGGGCTGAATAACGAAAACACTTACGAAAATCGTAATACGTCAAGTTTCTCATGGGGTGCGAACCTTAATATCCCTCTATTCCAGGGACTTAGCGACGTTAAGCAGCTGAAATACGCAAAAATAAACCTCCGCTCCATGCTCCTTCAGCTTGATGCGACAAAAGACAACGTGACACTAAACGTCATAAGCCAATATCTGCAAGTGCTTTACTATAAGGAACTTGTAAAGACCGCTGAGGAGCAAGTTGAGCTGTCTAAATATGAGGTTTCTCGCCAAGAAGCACTCGTAAACAGTGGCAAGGTCGCTGAAATAGACCTTATACAGGCTCGCTCACAGCTCGCACAAGACGAACTATCAGTCATTTCAAACCTCAACGATGCAAAACTCGCCTTACTCGACCTCGCTCAGCTACTCCAATTACCCGGAATTGAGGACTTCGACGTAATGCCTCTTGATGAAACTTCTCCCATAATCCCCTCTGCACAAGACGTTTACGCAGAAGCTTACAATAAGAATTATGGTGTCCTCGCAGCTCGAAACGCAGTGCAAGCCGCTGATGCACAGGTAGATGTCGCAAAAACCGGCTATTTTCCCCGCCTCTCCTTCAATGTTGGCGTAGGAAGTAGCTATGTGAACATGAGCGGATTGCAAAATGCGTCATTCTCACAGCAGATGCGCGACAATTATTCCACTTCAATCGGTTTCACTCTCCAAATCCCTATTTTTGACGCATTCTCAACACGAAACTCCGTTCGCCGCGCTCGCGTACAGGCCGTACAAGCTCGCCTTACACTGCAAGATACTGAAACACAGCTACAAAAAGACATTCAACAGGCATATTACCGCGCTGTCGCTGCCCGCGAGAAATACGACACAGGACTGAAAACAGAAGATGCCAGCCGAGAGGCTTTCGTGGCGATGAAAGAAAAATATGAACTCGGACGCTCCACTCCCACAGAGTTTGAGCAAGCGAAAACCACTTACCTCAAGGCACAAGTAAACCGACTTCAGTCGCACTACGAATACATACTCCGCTGCCGCATCCTCGATTTCTACTATCGCAAATAATAAGGGGCTATAAAATACGTTCAAATCGGAATTTCTGTCACAAATGACAAAAATTCCGATTTGAATTTTGTTATTAACTCACAAAAACGCATCTTTGCAGTCGAAAAAGTTGTCATAAATTACAGAAATTCCGAATGAGATGCTAATTCATAGTGAGGAATGCCCAATAATCAGGGATGACAAGGGAATAACTACAATGAGCATTTATGACTTTCTCCTGAAGGATAACGCATTAGAATTATAAAAAAAGGGCGCCACAATCATGACGCCCATTTCTTATAATTGATTGAATATTAGCGGATAACCTTCTTGCTCACCTCTCCATTAGCCTTGCGGATAATGTAAATGCCGGCTGCAGGATTACCTGCCACCTTCTGACCATTGAGGTTATACATCTGTGAAGCGGCGTTTTCGCTGTCTGAGACTACCATTTCAGCAGATGCAGAGCCATCGTAAGTAACCTTGATTATAGCTTCAACACCGGCTGCGCTAATCTTGACAACGCAGACTCCTGCCTGGTCACCACTTGCAGTAAATACCGCCTTAGAGTCGCCATATCTGCCGCTGAGAGCCACATTGAGCCATTCCGGGAGCGCACTGCCATCAGCCTGAGTTGCTGTCAATTCAGAGCCATCATAGTAGCTGCCGAGAGAAACTTCCTGCACACCTTCTTCAGAGATTGCAACTTCTTCTTTTGAAGTGTAGAGCCATGGATAAGCGCCATCAATAGCGATTGCAAATGAGGTATAGTCTGTATAGGTTGCCTGTGGGCTAAGTGATGAACGAGTTTCTCCACCCATAGAGATTTCCTTCTCAATCCAGCCGAGAGCGTATCCGTCAGGATTTGCTGTGACAGACTGGTATGGGGCGAAGTATGTAACGTTTGCAGCGTCATTAAAGCCGCTCAGGCGGATTACATAGCTCATGCACACGTCTGACGACATCACAACAGGAGCAGCAAAAGTGAATGGGATAGTGTAGTAGTTTTGATTGCCACCACCTTCTGTCATTATCATTTCGCTGCCTTTGCAGGTTGCGGTTGCAATAGCCTCTGTCAGAGTTCCTTCATCGCTCAGAGGGATTACTTCGAGTTTAAACTCTGCGTTTTCACCGATTTGTCCCTTTGCACTTACCCAAGCATTAGAGAATACGATAGGTTTTTCCTGTGGGAAGTAATAGTTCATGATAGCCACCATCTTCACTCCTTCACCTTCGCCTTCTTCTCCACCGAAAGTGTAGTCTGTCCAGTATTTGTCCACGTCTGAGCTATAGCCATAGATAGGTATTCCAACCCCCATGTCATTGTCAGCTACTACAAAGTCAAATCCTTCTGTGTTAAAGTCAAACGGAAACATACCATAAGATTTGATTTCGCCGGATATGCTCCACTCTGCTCGTCCACCTGCCTGGAAGTAGTCATAAAGGCTATAAGAACCCGGTGCAGCACCTTCCTTGCTCACTGTAAGGATAGGAGAATTATAGCAGTTGTTGCGGCAAGTGAAATCGTTTGAATAGTCCGGATAATAAATGGCGGTAAGGTCTTGGTCGTTTGTAGTGAGAATTTCATTTGTAGCCCAATCGTGATATTGCCACTGGCTGGTGATACCAGACTCCTCGGTCATATTATACCATACAAGCTCCTGACCTACAGGATATACAGGCATAGACAGTGTCAGACCGCTGAAGTCTTTTGCAATACCAAAATACAACGCTCCGAGTGGGAATGAATATTTCGCTTCAAGGCATGGGTTAGACAGCATCACGTCGTCGATATACATTGTGTTGCCATCTGCACCAACATATCTGAATGCTACTTGCACTTTCTTCCCTGCATACGCGGCAAGGTCAATAGCCTGCTTTTCGAGTGCATCTGGCGACATGTCAAAGAGTTCGCTTAGTGAATACGCCTTGTATTCGTCAAAGTAGTCCTTTATTGTTGTCCATTCTGCATCTCCTTCTGCTTTTACGAGCACCTGAAGGTTTGCAGATGGGCGAACTTCAGTAAATACAAATGCATCCCAATCCACACAGTTGAGGTCGAAAAGGAAAATCGGGTCAACGTAAGCGTTGTAATACAGGCTTGGATAAGCCGGGAGGGTAACAGCCGGAGTAATGAGCCATTCGTCTTTAGCCCCGGTCTGAAATTGGATGTATTCGTAGTAAGTTCCGTTTGGAACAGGCTCGTAAGAGCTTTTCCGCACTGAAACCGCCCATGAAGCCGGCTCAGCCTCACCGCCTTCTACAGCCACAGACTGTACACTCCATCCTTCAGGCTGCCAGGTTGCTGCGCCGTCACAAGACTCAAAGTCTTCAGACAGTACGATTGCAGATGCTTCCTCAGCCTTGAATGATTTATTGCCGGAAACGGCAATTTTGCCACTGCGGTTTGTCACGAGACGTTTTGAAAGCACGCCATTTGCATCTTTCACTGTCTGCAACACAACGCCTTTTGACAGTTTTTTACTGCTAACAACCTTAAGGTCGTCAACTTTTAATGATTGGATACTGCCGCTCTTCTCCATTGAAACTGGCTGTGCGGAAATTTTTACGTCTTTTGCTTGCACGCTGAGTGCAGAGCCTGCTAAGAGTGTGGAAATTAGTAATGATTTTATCATAATAAATTAAATTTGAGAAATTGTACGTCGCAAAGTTATAAAAATAAATCTGATTAGCCAAATTTATTTCACTTTACCCTAATTTTTCTCAAATTTTATATCAATTCTGAGTTATGCGTTATTTGGAATGCTACGCTTCATGAGGAAGTAAGCGGTGGCAACAATCATAGTAACAATGATTGTGTAAGACCATCGATACTCAGGGCTGGTGAGGAAATAGCCTACGTTTATTACAGCCTGAGCAGCAGCATAATAAAGCGAGACAAGTCGATGCTCAATATGCCAAACGTCTACCATTCGCTGATACAGGTGGCGGCGGTGTGGCGTGAAAATGTCTTCACCCATAAACAGTCGCTGGATGATGGTGAGTGCAGAGTCTATGGCATAAATTATCAGGATTATTATCACCGATGCTTCCGCTGTAGTGATTATATAATGCGCTATAAAATAGGCGATAAAATAGCCTAACACAATAGAACCCACATCGCCAGGAAATACCAGCGCATTTTTGCGGTAATTGAATATACATAGCACTAATGCCGCTATGATAAAAGTGATTATCAACGGCTGAAGCGACGTAAAATACCCGATGTGAACACTTGTGTCATACATGTAGTATAACGTAGTGAGAGTAACTATAGAATACAGTGCCATCATGCCGTTTATGCCGTCCATAAAGTTAAAGCCGTTTATAAACCCTACGCTACACAGCAGCAGGATAAGGAATATGTCAAGGTGTCCGTTCAGGATTACAGGATAAAATGTATAAGTGACTATGGCAGCGTGTATTGTAAGGCGGAAGCCAGGACTTATTTCGCGATAGTCGTCAATAAATGAAAGCAAGAAAAGTGCTCCGCCACAAATTAGTAGCTTAGGCATTGTTGTTGACGTGACTTCATGAAACCACAGGGTGCAAATTATCGCACCAATGAAAAATATAAATCCGCCGCCCGTAAGTGTATACACTTTATGCGAAGAACGCGGCGTGACCGGGTCGCCTATACCAACTTTTCGCGCTATAGGGAGGTAGAGAGTTTCCATCGCCAGGAGTATTATTGCGATGACTATGTAATAAGTAATATTTTCCATCGTTTCAAAATACGTTTTTTAGGTAAGATAGCGCCATCAGTGAAGTATGCGCAAGGTAAGATTGAGGTAGTCGTAAATTTTGTGGGTGAATATTTCGCCGGGCAGCGTCAAAAACCATGACAGTGTCCCAGCCCATGGTATTGGGGTGAAAGAAATCTTTTGCCGGATTATCTCCGATATATACAAACCGCTTTGCATCGGGGCATTTTTCTTGCAGCCGCCTGAAGGGGATTGCGCTTGTCTTGTCATATCCCGTTTCCTCAGAGATTATTATGTGGTCTATGAGGTGCTCTATGCCAAGCGCGCTGATTTTTCTACGCTGTCGCTGTGAAAATCCATCTGTAATGATAGCGGTGGTATAGCCTTTGTCTTTCAGGTAAGCCAACATATCACGAGCTCCTTCAGTATCTTTCAGCGGTATATCGCCTGAGCGGTAAATGGCTTTCATTTCCTCCACGTCTGTTCCCGGAAGATGAGCGGCAAGGTAATCAAAAGCCTCGTATGGCTTTTCATGCGCGAGAAAATTTTGGCAAAGCGAGATGACGTCTTCATTTTTAGCAAACTCGCCAAAATCGCAGTTTTCCGAGGCACGACACACCTCGCCTGCATATCTCTGAAGAATTTTAAGATATGCGTTTAAGACGTAGTCGCGCTCCTTGTACAGCGTGTCGTCAAGGTCAAATGCTATTACGACGTTACTTGCCAAAAGCCTCCTTTATCGTAGTTATCACCCTGTTTACTTCATCATCTGTGAGCGAAGAGCCGCTCGGCAGACAAAGTCCGCGGTTAAAGAGGTCTTCAGCCACATTTCCGCCATAGTATGGACAATCTGCATATACAGGCTGCATGTGCATCGGTCGCCACAGCAGGCGTGATTCAATATCGTGTTCGGCAAGGAATATGCGTATTTGGTCTGCTGAGACAGGAGAGTCCGGTGATAGCGTTATTGTGGTCAGCCAGAAATTTGAGTTGTGCCTTTCGCTCGGATTTTCATGCACGGTGATGTATCTGTCACCATGAAAAGCGTCGGAATACATCCCATGTATACTGCGACGGCGTTCAACATGTTCTTGCAGCACCTCCATCTGTCCGCAGCCTATTCCGGCAGAGATATTGCTCAGGCGATAGTTATAGCCGATATGCTCATGATAGTAATACGGACGGTTTTCTCGTGCTTGAGTGGCATAGAAAAGCACACGCTTTGCGCTCTGTTCATCGGGGCAGAGAAGTGCGCCGCCACCGCTTGTGGTGATGATTTTATTCCCGTTAAAACTCAGTGCTCCATACTCCCCGAATGTTCCACACTTGCGTCCGTCGTATTCAGAGCCGAGAGCCTCTGCAGCATCTTCCATCACCGGAATGGCGTATTTCTGCGCTACAGCCATCACCTCCTCCATCATTGCCGGCATACCGTAAAGGTGAACCGCAACGATGGCTTTAGGGTATTTGCCGGTCAGTTTTTTTCGTTCGATGATGGCCTCCTCTAAAGCAACAGGGTCGATATTCCACGATTTACTCTCAGAATCCACATACACCGGTCTTGCACCGAGGTATTTAATAGGATTTGCGCTTGCAGCAAAGGTAAACGACTGGCATATCACCTCGTCTCCCTCGCTCACGCCGAGCATCAGCAGTCCAAGGTGGATTGCCGCGGTGCCTGCGCTTAGAGCCACCACATTGCTTGCCCCGGTATATTTACACAGCCTGCGCTCAAATTCATCAACGTTAGGACCCAGTGGCACTACCCAGCTGTCCTTAAACGCCTCGTCTATGTATTTTCGTTCGTTGCCGCCCATGTGAGCAAGTGACAACAGTATACGATTTCCCATTTTTGTGTAAAATTTTACAATTATTACAATTCATTTGCAAAATTACGACTTTTTCTGCAATGATGTGTTTATTTTGCAAACTTTTTGACGCATTAGGCTATCCTCAACAAAAAATACGGATTAGCGACCGGTGGCGATTAACTCAATGGCACGGCATATTGCACCGGAATAGACATTGAGAAACCGCCTCTCCCCTCATAACGCAGGTCGTAAGCATACCCTTTGGCATAGTCATAGCTATTGTAGTCGTAGCCTGCCATCACTCCCACGCTCCATTGCGCACGAGCTCCCAAGACAGTCATAACAGCAAAGACAAATATGAATACACGCTTTATCATAGCGTTTTGGAATTTGTATTTTTTGCAAAGTCACTACCACAAATTAAAACGGAAGCCGACCGATGCTGTAAAGCTCATCATCATAGTCGTAAAAGTGTGGTCTTTTTCTTTGATGAAACCGAGGTCCCACGTTCCGTAAAGTCCAACAAACCAAGCCTTGTGGTTGTATGCTGAGCCAATGTTGATGCGGTTGTTGAAAGAAAGTGCGTTTTTAGAGAGCTCAACGTCACCGATTGACCCTCGCCTGAGCCCCACAATTGGCGAGATGTTCAGACCAAGGGTCCAGTTATGAGGGAAAACAAAGTTGTAGCCATATCCTAACTTAAAAGCATAGTTTCGGTTCAGTCGCTTGTAGCTGTAGTTTTCCCAGGAAGACGGTATTAGCGCCTTTATATGCTCAGGCTCGCCACTGAAATCAAAATTATAATCATCCTGACGATAAGAAATGCCGGCAAAAAACGACCCTGCACTCTTTTTCTGTATCTTGCTGTAAGAGAAGGCTGCCGCCTGTGAGTATTTGTTATGATTGAAGAAGTAATAGGTCTCAAGTCCCCATGAGCTGCAGTTTATACCGTCAAAGCTGTAAGGTCCGAAGAGTTTATTTCGGTCCTTGTCATACCACTTGATTTCAGTACCGACGTCGTTACTGATAAAATAGAAATTCGCAGCTATCAAGGAGCATGAAAAGCCGAAGTCAAAGCGTTTACGGGCCTTTTCGCTTCCCCCGAAAAATTTTGAGACGTTTATGTCGTATCCTGCGCTTAAAGCGAGGTATGACACGTGCAGACCCATTGACGTACAAGGGTCTGATATCATTTCCATCTGCTGGTCGTCTTCAAACTGGAATTTATAATAGTCTATCCAAGATTCGTTACGCTCTATGACTTTGAATTTATATCCGGTGCCGACAACATAAGTGGAGTCGTAACTGTTAAACGTCTTATCTCCCCAACGATACACGTCGATGCAGAATTTCGGAAATTTTCCCCACGATGCGATTGTATCAAGCTCTATGCCGATGGCATGGCAATCTACCATGCATATCAGCATAAAAAATGGCAATAATATCTTCCGAAAAAATTTCATAACTGCAAAGTTACGCACTTTTCCTGAATTGTTTTTTATTATCGTAACAAATTTGAACAGAATTTGCGCAAATATGACCATTTTCCTATGTGTAATAGGCTTGAAATCCACAGTAAAAAGCATAGCACTTATAGCCGGCTTTTATCTGTATATACTTTAGTATTCTCACCCATCTTGTAAAAAAGGTAATGTCAATTGACAATTTTTACGTAAAAATCGTCAATTGACT
>CALYOL010000031.1 GCA_945231345.1 uncultured Porphyromonadaceae bacterium | reverse complement strand
GTTGGAACAACCATGAAAGACGCTAACTCGTTTGACGACGAGTTTGTCATATCCTACCGGTTTATAGTCCTTTTCTTTCTCCCCATATTGCCTATTAACTGCTACCTTATCAAATACTCTCAAACCGACAGCAACAGATGGAGCGTATATGGCTCACTAAACTGGAAATATAACGAAATTATTGGAATTTACCTCAAATGGTGGGCGCTGCCTATCGGCTTCGTCTCAAGCGTTTTCATGTTCGGCTACTAAACAACACCTGTTTCTACCGCCTGATTGCATCTCAGCTTTTCTGGAACTGCGTCGGAGACAGACCTGTCAGATGCTTAAAATACTTGCCAAATGCAGACTGATTGCTGAAATTCAGGCTGTACGCCACCTGTTGTACGCTCATTCCGGAAAATCTCAGCATATTTTTCGCCTCAAGGATTACGTATTCATCTATCCATTCTGCCGCTGTGCGGTTTGTCACCTCCTTGATGATAAATGAGAGATACTTTGCGGATATGCACAGCTTGTCTGCATAAAAACTCACAGAACGCTCCTTTGAATAATGCTTATGCACCAGCTCTATAAACTGCTTAACGTATGTAAAGCGTCGCATTCCCACTTTCTGAACGTCATCATCACCGCTCGCTGCATCAGCCACCTCACTCGCATGGCTGTCTGCCACCTGCATCAGCTGATACATCAGCGCCGCTATCAGAGAACGGGATATATTCTTCGTATATAGATTTTGCTCCTCATTGATGCTCGCATTCAAATACAGCATCTCAAGGTAATTGCGTATCAGCTTGTAATATTCATCACGCAGTGGGAGTATCGGACTATTTACTCGCTTCAGGTGGATATTCTGAAGTACATTCAGGTCTATATTTATGCTCTTCATGAAGTTGCTCGATACACTCAGGAAATAAAACTCCGCACCTTCTGACTCATCCACACCAAGAACATGCTGCTGAGTGTTAGGACCTACGACAAGCACATTCTTCTCCTCAAGTAATCTTTCTTCTGTGTTCAGACCTATCCTCATACTGCCTCTCGTCACCAGCACCAGCATCAACCCGTCAAACGACACCGGGCGGCTTTCTGACGCCTTTAGAACATTGCTGCTCACATTTAGCTGACAGATTAGATAGTCGCCCTTCGACTGAGAAAACGTGTCGGCAAACTTCTGTATTGCCTCAAGCTGGTCTAACTGGATATTCTTATCTAACATGACGATTACTTTTTTTCTTCCTTGCGTGCCACGCGCGGTATCATGATTGAAGTGTATACCTGGATGGCGCCACCCGCAAGTGTAAACGCAAGCCAGTCGCGCGCTCCCTCGCTGTAAAACATGAAAAATGCCGCTACACAGAAAAATATCGCGCTCCACGACTCTATCCTGTACAATCGGCGAAGACGGTCGTTCTCTCCCTTATAACCGCTAAACAACCTGGATAACAGCAATATGGCTGCTCCTGCTGTATAGACATATTTATAAACCTCGCCGGCAAAATATTCTCCCTCAACGTGGAAGATTGGCAACATTGTACCTGCTACTATCAGCAGCATACCTATTGTCATTGCCCAAAGCCAATATTTTTCACTTCTTTTGCTCATATTCTACTCAAATACGTATACGTCTTCGTTTGCCCGCTGAAAATGATACTTTTCCCTTACTACCTCCTCTATTCTTTCCGGGTCAGTTTTAAGTTGCTGATTCAGGTTGTAATAATAGTCAAACGTATCTGTGCTTGCCTTTATTTCCGCCTCAAGTTCAGCGATTCTCGCATTATACGACGATAATCGCTGAATTGAGTAATTGCTGAAAAAAAGTATATACACTACAATGGCTGCCCCTATCAAAAACGGTAGAGATATCCACCTCTTATACCAGGGCGCTTTTGTCTTTACTTCCTCCGCCATTGTAATTTAAGTCACATTAGTCCCTGCTGCCCAAGAAACGGAGCAGATAGAGGAACAGGTTAATGAAATCAAGATAAAGCATCAGTGCGCCGATTGTTGCAAGGCGACCATCGCTCGCTCCCGGATTTAGCTCTGCAAGGCGTTTGATTTTCTGAGTATCCCACGCTGTAAGACCTGTGAAGATGAGCACACCAACACCTGAAATAATGAAGTCAAACGTGCTGCTCTGTAAGAACAGGTTCACCAAGATACAGATAATCAAGCCGAAAAGTGCCATCACAAGGATTGAACCAAACTTCGACAGGTCTGTCTTAGTAAAATAGCCATATACACTCATTGCACCGAATGTTCCGGCGGTCACGAAAAATGTAGTGGCGATGGAACCAAGGCTATATACATAGAAAATCAGCGACAAGGTCACTCCATTTAGCAGCGCATATAGGTAAAATAGCAGCGTTGCCGTTGTCTGAGACATCGTATTTATGCGTGCTGACAGATAAAGCACTACACCTATCTCTGCTATTGCAAGACCCCAGTAAACCCAGGAATTACTTGCCAATACATAGGCAAAGTTTGGCAGGAACATTACTGTGAAGAATGCTGTAACTGCTGTCAAGAGCACGCCAAACGTCATCTTCAGATATACACTTTTCATTACGGCACTCACTGTCTCTGCGAAGGAGCGACCATAATGATACTCTACTTGCTGTTGTCCAAAATTGTTGTAACTCATAGTTTATAAGATTATTAATTTATTGATTTTTAATATTTTACATTCTCTCCGGTACGTTAATTCCAAGGAGGCTCATAGCCGTCTTTATCACGTTTGCCGTCACCTTGCAGATTGTAAGGCGGAGCGACCTAACTGCCGCATCCTCTTCGCGAAGTATTGAATAGTCGTGGTAGAATTGATTGTATTGCTTTACCAGTTCATATGTATAGTTCGCTATCTGCGCTGGTGAATAGCTTCGTCCCGCCTCTGCAACAGTGCTCGGGAAGTCACTGAGGTTTTGGATGAGGGCTATTTCCTTCTCGTTTGGAATCACGCCTGAGTAATCTGCAATAACCGTGCCAGTTTCCTCCGCTTTACGCAATACTGAACAAATTCTTGCGTATGTATATTGGATAAACGGACCCGTATTGCCGTTAAAGTCAATCGATTCCTTCGGATTAAACGTCATATTCTTGCGCGGGTCTACCTTAAGCAGGAAGTATTTCAGCGCTCCCAGTCCTACTGTCTCGCATATCTGCTCTACCTCTGCCTCGCTCAGTCCGTCAAGTTTGCCAAGTTCCTTTGAAACCTCGCGCGCAGTGCTTATCATGTCGTCGATAAGGTCATCTGCGTCTACCACTGTTCCCTCGCGGCTCTTCATTTTTCCCTCCGGCAGCTCTACCATGCCATAGGAGAAGTGCACAAGGTCTTTACCCCACTTAAACCCAAGACGGTCAAGCAGCAACGACAACACCTGGAAGTGATAGTTCTGCTCATTGCCCACAACGTATATCATCTTGTCTATCGGATAATCCTGATAGCGCAATTTTGCCGTTCCTATATCCTGTGTCATATACACTGAAGTCCCGTCAGCACGCAATAGCAGCTTGTGGTCAAGACCCGCATCTGTCAGGTCTGCCCACACAGAGCCATCCTCCTTGCGGAACATAATCCCTTTCTCAAGGCCTTCCAGCACTTTCTCTTTGCCTTCCAGATAAGTGTTGCTCTCGTAGTATATTTTGTCAAAGTCCACACCCATTCGGCGGTATGTCTCGTCAAAGCCGGCATATACCCAGCTGTTCATCATCTCCCACAGACTGCGTATTTCAGGGTCTTTCTGTTCCCATTTGCGAAGCATCTCGCGAGCCTCCTGCATCAGCGGTGAAGCCTCTTTTGCCTCTTCCTCGCTCATACCTTGCTCCATAAGTTCCTTTATCTCAGCCTTATAGTGCTTGTCAAAAAGAACGTAGAAATCGCCTATCAGGTGGTCGCCTTTCTTGCCGGTTGATTCCGGAGTTGCGCCATTGCCCCATTTCTTCCACGCCAGCATCGACTTGCAGATGTGGATTCCGCGGTCGTTTACGATATTGGTTTTCACCACTCTGTTACCGCACGCCTTCAGTATTTCCGCAAGGCTAAAGCCCAATAGGTTATTACGAACGTGCCCAAGGTGTAGTGGCTTATTCGTGTTTGGTGAAGAATACTCCACCATCACCAGCGGTGAATTTTCTCCCGCCGCCACTTTCCCATAATTCTCTGTTGCCGCCATATCACTCAGAACACTGTTCCAGAATGTCGGATTGATTACTATGTTGAGAAAGCCTTTTACTACGTTATAGCGCGACACTGTCGGCTCGTTTTTAACAAGCCAGTCGCCAATTTCCGCTCCCACAGCCTCCGGTGCCTTCTTCGCTGCCTTCACCCATGGAAACACTATGATTGTGAGGTTGCCCTCCACTTCTTTTCTCGTTGTCTGCGGCACTATGCTCTTCGCTTCTACTTCTACACCATAAAGCTCGTTAACAGCCTTTGCCACAGCATTTTGAATAATATTATCTATTGTCATTTCTAAAAATTTTTCAATGCATACTTTGTTTAAGGTACAAAGTTAAAAATTTAGATTCAAATTTCAACTATTTTTCCCCGAAAAAATTAGTGGTGACATATACAGAGGCAGATAAATTACGCCTGTAGAGTCCAACAGTTACAACAGTTACAGATAAAATTCAAGATTTTTCATAAAAATAGGCTGTTATTTCAAAAATTTTGCGTAAGTTTGCATTTTAGGTTTTGATAATTAGTAAAAAAGACAAGTTAAAAATGCAATTATTCCCGGTTTATCCCCTGTATGACGTCGAAATCGTACGTGGACAAGGATGCAAGGTGTGGGACGCTAATGGCGTCGAATACCTTGACCTCTACGGCGGTCATGCTGTGATTTCAATAGGTCATTCTCACCCTCACTACATCAAAAAAGTGACCGAACAGCTCGCTAAGCTCGGTTTTTACTCAAATTCCGTCAAAAACTCCATTCAGCAGCGGTTTGCTCAAAGGCTCGGCAAAATTTGCGGTTACGACGATTACAGTCTTTTCCTCATAAATTCCGGCGCTGAAGCTAACGAAAACGCCATGAAGCTCGCATCTTTCGCTACCGGAAGACGTCGCATCATCGCTTTCTCTAAAGCTTTCCACGGCAGAACTTCCGCCGCTGTTGAAGTCACTGACAATATTAACTACAAGGCACCGATTAACAGAAACGACCTCGTCACTTTCGTCCCTCTCGGCGACATCAATGCCGTTAAACAGGAAATTGAAAAAGGCGACGTGGCTTGCGTCATTATAGAAGGCATTCAAGGCGTAGGGGGTATACAAATCCCTGACGACTGCTTCATGCAACAGCTTCGCAAGCTGACCGAAGACAACGGAGTAATCTTAATCCTTGACGAAATTCAATCCGGTTACGGACGCTCTGGAAAATTCTTCGCACACCAATACTCCGGAATACGCGCAGACATCGTCACCGTCGCAAAAGGCATCGCAAACGGATTCCCTATGGCTGGTGTTATCATTTCTCCTAAATTCCAACCCGTCTACGGACAGCTCGGCACTACTTTTGGCGGAAATCACCTCGCTTGCGCCGCCGCCAACGCCGTTCTCGACGTTTTTGAGGAAGAAAAGCTCATAGAAAACGCCGCTAACGTCGGAGAATATCTCCTAAACGCACTCCGTGGACTGAAAGGCGTCAAGGAAGTTCGTGGTAGAGGTCTCATGATTGGCATCGAAATGGAAGAGCCGGCGAAAGAGCTACGTAAAAACCTCATTTTCACCCACCACGTTTTCACCGGAGCAACAGGCACTCACGTCATCAGGCTTCTCCCTCCACTCTCACTCACAATGGAGCAGGCAAAAGACTTTGTAGAGCGTTTTAAGAAAGCAACTAACAACATATAAAACCAATGTCTGTAAACAAAGTTATACTCGTAGGATTCGTCGGCAAAAACCCCGACATCCGATATATCGACGGTGTTGCTATGGCTTCGTTCTCCCTCGCCACTACAGAAAGGCAGAGAACTTCGCCCACCGGTGTCGTCATTCCGGAGCGAACTGAATGGCACAACATCGTCATGTGGGCTAAAGACGCCGAAATCGCTGAAAGGTATATCACAAAAGGCACAAAACTATACATCGAGGGGCGCCTCAAAACTCGCGTATGGCAAGATAAAGCGGCACTAAAGCACAATATCACAGAAATCATCGTTGAAAACTTCGACATCTTACAGCGACCCGCTACCGGCTCTACGCCCACAACGCCACCGCCTCCTGAAATCAACAAAAACTAACAAATAACAATTTTATGAAAAAAGAAAACAACCAAAATCCACAAATCGACGACGTGGACCCACAGTCATTGAACGAAAACGCCTTCCGCGAACTCAAAGAAGGCGAACAATACCGTCCAATGATGCACCCCACTCGCGATTACCGTGAGGCTACTCCTTACTCCATCGGTATGGGTATCCTCCTCGCCGTCCTTTTCAGCGCCGCTGCTGCATACCTCGGGCTAAAAGTAGGTCAGGTGTTTGAAGCCGCAATTCCTATCGCAATCATCGCTGTTGGGCTTTCCGGCGCACTCAAACTCAAAAATCCATTAGGACAAAACGTAATCATACAGTCTATCGGTGCTTGCTCCGGCATTATCGTAGCTGGCGCAATTTTCACTCTTCCCGCCATCTACATCCTCCAGGCTAAATATCCCGTAGAGCAATACCCTGAAATGGATGTGAACTTCATTCAGGTATTCCTCAGCTCGCTCTTCGGCGGAATACTCGGAATACTATTCTTCATCCCGTTCCGAAAATATTTCGTAAAGGACATGCACGGAAAATACCCGTTCCCTGAAGCTACAGCTACCGCACAGGTACTCGCCAGCGGGGAAAACAAAGAAAACAAAGGACAAGCTCTCACACTCGTCGTTGCCTCGCTCATCGGCGGTATATACGACTATGTTGTCGAGACTTTCGGCTTCTGGGCAAACACTCTCAGCACCACCGCCACACAGTGGGGACAAGCCATCGCCGCTAAGACCAAACTCGTATTCTCTTGCAACGTAGGCGCAGCTGTCCTCGGACTCGGATACATCGTAGGACTAAAATACGCATTCATCATCTGCGCCGGCTCACTCTTCGTTTGGTGGGTAATAATTCCGCTCATGGGTGCTTACGGCTCAGAACAGCTATTCTACGGACAAGACCCACAGACAATTTTCAACGACTACGCACGTCTCATCGGCATTGGAGGTATCGCTATGGCTGGAGTCATCGGCATAATCAAGTCTTGGGGCATCATCACGCAAGCCGTAGGACTCGCTCGCAAGGAATTTAAAGTCGGTGCCGACGTCGAGAAACCTATCAGATGGCAGTGGGACATCTCTATGAAAAAAGTTGTATTCTTCATCGCAATCGCGCTCATCGCCGTTTTCATATTCTTCTACTTCGGAGTCGTCAGCTCACTCACACAGGCTATCGTTGCATGGATAGTAGTCACAGTCATCGCATTCCTCTTCACCACCGTTGCCGCTAATGCTATTGCTATCGTGGGCACAAACCCCGTTTCCGGAATGACACTCATGACACTCATCGTCGCTTCCGCAATCTTCGTCGCAATAGGACTTAACGGCACACAAGGTATCGTAGCCGCAATGGTTATCGGAGGAGTAGTGTGCACTGCACTCTCAATGGCTGGCGGATTCGTCACAGACCTCAAAGTTGGATACTGGCTCGGCTCTACTCCTCGCACACAGCAGACATGGAAATTCCTCGGCACACTCGTCTCTGCTGCAACTGTTGGCGGAGTTATGCTTCTACTTAACCAAGTTTACGGTTTTACAGGAGAAAACGCTCTCGTCGCACCACAGGCAAACGCTATGGCTAAGGTAATCGAGCCTCTCATGATGGGAGGTGACACTCCTTGGATACTATACATGGTCGGAGTTATACTCGCTATCCTGCTCGACCGACTCGGAGTACCCGCACTCGCATTCTGCCTCGGAATGTTCATCCCACTAAGCCTTAACATTCCACTACTCGTGGGAGGACTCATCGCATACATCGTCAAAAAATCTTCTAAAGACGAGCAAATTTCTATCGCTCGCAGCGAACGTGGAACTCTCATCGCATCTGGACTCATCGCCGGTGGTGCTCTATTTGGCGTTTTCGCCGCACTCACCAAGTTCCTCGGATTTGAATACACTTCCGGAATTTCACAAATAAATCTTCAGATTTTCGCTCTCATCGCATACGCTCTCCTAATCGCTTACTTTATCTGGGACAGCTGCAGAGTCAAAAAACTGAAATAAAAAGCCATAAAACCAACACAAAGCGCCCGGAAAATCCCGTCCGGGCGCCTTTTTTATCCCATTTTCACACATTTCACAAAAACTTTTCAAAAAACTCACCAAAAAATTTGCACAATCAAAAAATTTGCCGTACCTTTGCATCGCAAAAACCAATGGTGCCATAGCTCAGTTGGTAGAGCAAAGGACTGAAAATCCTTGTGTCCCCGGTTCGATTCCTGGTGGCACCACGCAAAGCAAAGGACAAGTCACTGAAATTCAGTGGCTTGTCCTTTTTTACACCCTTATTTGACCGATACTCCCTAATTCAGAGCCTCACACTGCCGTACAATATGTTTCAATAAACATATTTCAGAACATTACAGCAAAAAAAGAGGCTCCACCATACCGTGAAACCTCTTGTATACTACTTCATCAAAATGATTATTCTGCAGAATTAGCGAGTGGAGAAGGAGTGGTATAAACGCGCGCTGCGAGCTCCTGGTCCAGCATATAGTGACCCATGCCATTGTCACCAATGAGAGTGAACTTGTCGATAAGTTCCTGAGCATTTTCTTCCTCTTCTACCTGCTCTGTAACAAACCATTTCAGGTGTTCGCGAGTAGCGTAGTCTTTTTCCTCCTCTGCAAGAGCATAGAGATTGTTTATGAGTGCTGTGACTTTGCGTTCATGTTCAAGAGTTGCCTTGAATGCCTCAAGTGGGCAGCACCATTCTGTTGGAACTTCTGCTATTGGCTTAAGTACTACACGACCGCCACGGCTGTTGATATAGTTCATGAAAATAGTAGCATGGTCTTGTTCTTCCTTAAATTGGATTCTAAACCAGTTTGCTACGCCCGGGCGACCTGCTGCTTCAAAATTCATGCCCATAGAAAGGTATAGGTATGCTGACCATAATTCCGCATTAATCTGCTCGTTGAGAGCATCTTCCATTTTTTTGCTAAGCATAATTGTAATGTTTTATTTGATTGATATTTAGTTTTTGGATTGCCTGCGTATTTCGTATTTTTTATCGTTCACTTCACACACAAACGTCTGCTTGTCGGCTGACATCTCTATGTCGTCAATTTCCAGCAGCACCGCAGCCTTGTCAGCAAAGATATTTTTAATTTTCACCTCTACATTGTGCGCTATCATTTGCCTGTAATTCACTGCTGTTGAGTCTGCCTCAAATGGAACATTAGGCAGCAATACAGCATCAGAACCAAAAGACGCAGTCACAGATGCCGGGTCATACCTTACTGTGATTTCGTCATCATCAGTAGCCTCCCATGTGCCTCTGGCATTCACCATACCGGAAGCTGAGAATGTTGTAGCTTGAAGAAAACCCTGGTCTGAGGTCAGAGCACTGGTAATAGTGACAAGGCCTTCGAAAACCACATCTCCGCCCGCCTTGTCCTCTGCCTTTGTGACGTGGAAAGTGCGCATAATAGTCGTACTTGACTCACTGCCTGTTTCTAACTGTGTAGGAGCAGACGCCCATGTGCCCATTACGTCTTCTGCGAGCTGTTCTTTACCGTTGCAAGAACTTAGCGCAAATATCAGCGTTGCCGCCATTAGTGAAATAATAGTCCTTTTCATATTCAGTTTTATTTATTGTCGTATATTTTGCGGTTAATGTATAAACGTCACAGCAAAGAAAAATGTTTTACCTTTTGCCGAAAATATGGTCAAAAATTATCTTTGTCGCGCCTATATTCTGCTTGATATACTCTTTCGCTATCTCTGCTGCCTTGCCTCGCGCACTTTCGTCTGTCGTAAGGCGAGTGAGTATCTCCGACGTTTCCGTAGTGTTTGACACACTGAATGCGCCACCAAGGGCTATCAAGTCCTTCGCTTCCTTAAACTTGCCATATTTCGGACCAAAAACTATCGGCATTCCATACACCGCTGCCTCATTGATATTGTGTATTCCTGTGCCAAACCCTCCGCCGATATATGCTATTTTGCCATAGCGGTAGATAGTTGATAGTTTTCCGAAAGAGTCTATAATAAGTCCCCTCACTTCAGGTGCCTTGCCTGTAGTGTTAAACTCATGCTCATATTCAGACAGATACATCACGCACCCGCTCTTTACACCGTTTTTGAGCAGCTCAAGCCGGTGGTCATTAAATTCATGAGGAGCTATGATAAACGTCACATCAGGGTGTGAATTTAGCCAGCCAAGATAATGGATTTCATCTGCATGCCAACTGCTGCCGAAGATGACATCTACTCCATTTCCGCCACATAGTTTTTCTATGCCCGCGATATATGCCGGCGAAGATACTATCTGCGTCACGCGGTCAAAGCGTGTGTCACCTGCCACGGTTACACGCTCAATCCCAATAGAGGCAAGCAAGTCTGCAGATGCCTGGTCTTGAACAAATAGGTGGTCGTAACACTTCAGGACATTTCTCATAAAGCCCCCGAAAGGCTTAAAGAATATCTGTTTTGGGCGGAATATTGCAGATATGATAAACGTTGGTACCCCTCGATGACGAAGACCTTCGATATAGTTGCCCCAAAACTCATATTTTATGAAAATCGCCATCTTGGGGCGCAACAAGTTCAGAAAATCATTCGCATTATCTTCCGTATCAAACGGCAGATAAGCCACTGCATCTACCTTGTCGTAATTTTTCCGCACTTCATAGCCTGATGGTGAGAAAAACGTGAGCACGATTTTCTGCTTCGGGTCATGAGCCTTGATAAGCTCGATTAGGGTACGAGCCTGCTCAAATTCACCCAGTGAAGCCGCATGAACCCATATTGGCATATCCATGCGGTCCAGTGTACGGGTAAGATAATCAAGGGTCTCTTTCTGACCCTTAATCATCTTGGATATTTTATGGCTTTTTATGGCTGCCAACTTAGCGGCGCAAGCGTAAAGTCTGATAGCAGTATTGTATAGCCAATTCATTGCATTTACGTGAAATTCGTGTGGTTTTATATCATGTTTATGCTTCAGGCAATTTTATATTTTCAATACCTACCTTAATGCGGCGGATTGTCTCTTCTTTGCCCATCAGCTCTGTGATGTCAAACATATGCGGTCCCTTACATTCTCCCACTACCGTGAGGCGGAACGCATTCATCACGTTGCCCATATGATAGCCATGCTCTGTTATCCAGCCCAATACTATCGGCTCTGCAGCTGAACTTGAGAAATCTTCTATCCCTTGTAGCACACCTATAAGCTCTTCCATTATTTGAGGCATCTGCTCAGACCAGCGTTTTTTTACCGCCTTTGGCTCATACTCTGTTGGCGCTACAAAGAAGAATTTCGCCTGTTCCCATAGGTCTTTCACAAAACTTATGCGGTCCTTGACCATCGCAACTGCTCGAGTGACGTATTCCATTCCGAAATCATCTGGATTTACGCCATGTGCACGAAGAACAGCTACAAACTTCTCTGCCAACACAGCATCGTCAAGCTGCTGGAGGTAATGACGGTTAAACCACTTTCCTTTCTCAAAGTCAAACTTCGCTCCAGCGCGTGCACACCGGTCAAACGAGAATTTTGACACTAACTCATCCATGCTCATGATTTCTGTGTCATCACCCGGATTCCATCCCAGCAATGCAAGGAAGTTTATGACAGCCTCAGGCAGATAGCCGGACTCGCGGTAACCTGATGAAATCTCACCACTCTTCGGGTCATGCCATTCAAGTGGGAACACAGGGAAACCAAGCCTGTCGCCATCGCGCTTGCTCAGCTTGCCCTTGCCGTCAGGCTTTAGGAGAAGTGGAAGGTGAACAAACTGCGGCATAGTATCTTGCCATCCAAAAGCCTCATACAGAAGCACATGAAGTGGTGAAGACGGAAGCCATTCCTCGCCGCGGATTACGTGTGTCACCTCCATAAGGTGGTCATCCACAATATTTGCCAAGTGATATGTTGGCAGGTCATCCGAGCTCTTGTAAAGCACCTTGTCATCAAGGATTGATGAATTTATCACCACCTTTCCGCGGATTAGGTCATGAACCTCCACATCGCGACCCGGATTTATTAGAAAGCGCACAACGTATTTTTCACCCGCTGCAATCAGCGCATCAACATCTTCCTTGCTCATTGTGAGCGAGTTTCGCATATTGACACGTGTTGATGCATCATACTGGAAATTTGGATTGGCTGCATGTGCCTGCTCCAATTCCTCAGGAGTATCAAAAGCTATGTAAGCCTTACCTGCATCAAGAAGCATTTTTACATGTTCACGATAGATATCGCGGCGCTCACTCTGCTTATAAGGCCCATAATTACCCCCCTCGCGAACACCTTCATCAATCTTTATTCCAAGCCACGCAAGTGACTCATTTATATAATCTTCCGCACCGGGTACAAAGCGGCGTGAGTCTGTGTCTTCTATACGGAGTATCATTGTGCCACCATGCTGGCGTGCAAACAAATAGTTATAAAGGGCAGTTCTTACACCGCCAATGTGTAGCGGACCGGTGGGTGACGGAGCAAACCGCACTCTTACCGGACGCTGATTATTCTCATTATTAGCCATTTCTGTGTTTTTGAATATTCTCTGCAAAATTACGCAAAATTTGTGATATACAGAATTTTTTACTCTAAAATCTCATTTTCACACCAAAATCAATCACCGCACAAATACCACCAAATCCTTGCAGCTGACGATGATTACTATTTTTGGTGTTAAGAAAAATGTCCATTCCGGCATCATGCTGTCGCA
>CALYOL010000030.1 GCA_945231345.1 uncultured Porphyromonadaceae bacterium | reverse complement strand
AGGTCAAACCACTGCAATAGTAAAAAGCATAATCCCCAATGGAAGTCACGGAATTGGGAATAGTAACAGAGGTCAAGCCGCTGCAACCACTAAATGCGTAACCACCAATAGCAGTGACTCTGTAAGTTGTTCCATTGTGGGTTACATCACTTGGTATGATTACATCTCCGGAATACTCTTCAAAAGATTCATAATTTTCACCTTCGTAGGTTACATAAACACTTGCTCCATCATAGATTCTGTTGTAATAAATGCCATCAACTTCAAAGTCATAGGCAAATAACCTATTAAAACTAATACAGAAGAGGAAAAACAGGGTTGTTCTTGTAATAAATTTTTGTAATATTTTTTTCATTGTTATAATTTTTAAAGTTAAATATACTCAGTATCTGATTTTTATACTTGATTTTTGTATATAAAAATTCACATTATCGTCAAAGATACTAATCAGTTGATTTTTTGTGTATCCAAAAACGCTTTTACAAAATGTCTCGCATCCCGCCCGCAGGACCCGACCGGGCTTCTGCTTGCGGTCTGCATTGCAAAGTTAGTATTATTTTGATTTGCAGCAAAATATTTCATCAAAATTTTATGACAGCAATATTTAGCCAGAACCGACAATATGCGATAATTCTCAAAATACAGATTACTTTGATTATAATTTCAAAAGTATTGGGAAATATGTTGCAATTTGTTATTTATTCTGTAACATATTTATTAATTTATTAAATAATTGTAAATCAGTATAATAATAGAAATTATACTCTTAAAATATAAACTTTATAAAAAATACATCAAAAATTATTTTGTTATTAAAAAATTTTGTATATTTGCGGCAGAAATTCAACGTAACCCAAAATATTTTTACCTATGAGTTCACAATTCAAATCCAAACTGATTACACTGCAAGCAAATATGCTGAACTTTGCGTATATGCTGACGTCAAATCGCGATGATGCCTACGATTTATTGCAAGACACAACGTTGAAGGTACTTGATAATGAAGAAAAATATATTGACAACACAAACTTCAAGGGATGGGTGTTTACAATCATGCGAAATATTTTCATTAACAATTACCGACGTACGGCCCGGGAATCCACAATTGTTGACCAAACTGAAGACCTATATCACCTCAATCTCCCCCAGGAATCAGGACTTGAGACACCGGAGGGCGGAGTCGCAGTAGATGAAATAACCCGAGCCATAAATTCTTTTCCTGATGAATACAGGGTGCCATTCTCTATGCTTGTTGCCGGGTATAAATACAACGAAATTGCCGAGAAGATGCACCTTCCTCTCGGCACGGTCAAAAGCCGTATTTTCTTTGCCCGTCAAAGGCTCCAGGAAATACTCAAGGACTATAAAAATTCATAGCGCACCATGCGTTGCATAGCGCGCCATGAATTATGTTTGTAGCAGGCTCTTCGGAAGGAGGCTGCATTTCTGTACGTTACAAATTTTACATCATGAGTGCTTTTCAACCCACTTGCGTGCGTTGACGAAAGCGTCAATCCACGGAGTGACTTCATCACGTCGAGAAGCGTAAGGATAATATCCACACTGCCAGGGGAAGATTGCACGCTCAAGGTGAGGCATCATAGCCACATGTCGCCCATCGGCAGAGCAAAGACCGGCAACAGCTGCTTTGGAACCGTTAGGATTGCCGGGATAGCGGTCGAATGTATATTGTGCTATCACATTATACTTTTCAAATGGTTCAGGCAACATAAACCGACCCTCGCCATGCGCTACCCAAATGCCGAGCTTAGAGCCGGAAAGACTGCCAAACATCACTGAATTGTTTTCCGGAATTGTGAGGCTTAGGAACTGGGACTCAAACTTGTGAGAGACATTGTGTTCCATGCGGGTGGGGTGCTCGTGCTCCGGATTAATAAGGTTCAGCTCAATCATCAACTGACAGCCATTACAGATGCCAAGCGATAGTGTGTCCTTTCTGGCGTAGAAGCGTCGGAGAGTTTCAGCGGCAGTCTGATTGTAAAGGAAACCACTTGCCCAGCCTTTAGCAGAGCCAAGAACGTCGCTGTTAGAAAAGCCGCCGCAAAATACTATCATATTTACATCGTCAAGAGTCTCACGCCCAGACATAAGGTCTGTCATATGAACGTCTTTCACATCAAATCCGGCAAGGTAGAGTGAAAACGCCATTTCACGGTCGCCATTGACACCTTTTTCGCGAATGATAGCAGCTTGGATGCCGGTTCTTCTTTTCCGTCTGATTGAAATGCCACGAGAAGCGAGTTTGCCGTCAAATCCATCAGGGAAGACGTATTCTATAGCTTGGTGCTTATAGTTGTGATAGCGTGAATGCGCACACCTCTTACCACTCTGTCGGCAGTCAAGCAGGTATGAAGGTTTAAACCATACGTCGCGTAAAGCATTGATGCTAAGTTTGGTGATATCCGCACCATTATTCTTGATGTAAATAGCCCTGTCTGAAGTAGTTCGTCCGATAGCAAAGAAGCGTACACCTGCATCGGCAAGCGCTTTTTCCACGTTAGTCTTCTGTCCGCTTGATACCTGGATTACGAGTGCGGGATTTTCTGCGAAAAGCACCTTCACCACATCATTTTCACCAAATCCGGCAATGTCTATAGTAAGTCCGCATCTACGGTTTGCAAAGGTCATTTCAAGAAGTGTAGTCACAAGACCTCCGGCAGAAATGTCGTGCATTGCAAGGAGCATGTCTTTAGCCGCAAGGCTATTTATGGCATTAAACGCAGCTGCAAAACGTTGTGGGTCTTTGACAGTAGGAGCTTCGCTGCCAATATGGTTGAGTGTCTGGGCGAGTGCAGAGCCTCCAAGACGAAGCTCATCGCCTGAGAAATCTATGTAATATAGAAAAGATGAAGTCTTTTTTATCACCGGTGAAACGACTTTGCGGATATTGCTTACTTCGCCGGCGGCGGAAATAATGACAGTGCCCGGTGCATACACTTTCTTGTCGCCATATTTTTGCGTCATAGAAAGGCTGTCTTTGCCTGTGGGTATGTTGATGCCGAGAGCGACGGCAAAGTCGCTACAAGCCTGTACTGCAGAATAAAGCGCCGCGTCTTCACCCTCATTTTTGCATGGCCACATCCAGTTTGCACTCAACGACACGCTCTTAAGCCCATTTTTGAGTGGAGCGCCGACAATGTTAGTCAGTGCCTCGGCGATGGAGATTACAGAGCCCTTAGCGGGGTCTATCATCGCCACTTGTGGTGCATGACCTATTGAAGTTGCAATACCGGCTTTACCACGATAGTCTAATGCGACAACGCCGCAGTCGCTCAGTGGCAGCTGTATTTCGCCTTGGCACTGCTGTCGAGCAACACGCCCCGTAACAGAGCGGTCAACCTTGTTTGTAAGCCAGTCTTTGCAAGCGACAGACTCAAGCGAGAGCACAGCCTGCAGATATTCTTCAATTTTATCCTGTGAATATTCCGCATCGCTATAAGTCACAGTCACAGTGTGGTCTTCCATTATTGTGCGTGGAGAGTTTCCAAACATATCGTCCATTTCCAGGTCGATTGGCTTCACGCCGTTTTCGTCTTCAAAGACGAATTTATGGTCATCTGTGGTTTCGCCCACTACATACATCGGTGCTCTCTCTCGGTCTGCAATGCGCTGAATAAGAGGGATGTCCTTTGCTTTTACCACCATGCCCATACGTTCCTGACTCTCATTTCCGACAATTTCCTTGTAGCTAAGAGTATGGTCGCCAATAGGGAGCGCATTGATGTCGATGTGTCCGCCGGTAGCTTCTACAAGCTCTGAAAGCGCATTTAGGTGACCGCCTGCGCCATGGTCGTGGATAGAAATGATAGGATTTAGTCCGGACTCAGCGAGGGCGCGGATTACGTTTGCTACACGTTTCTGCATCTCGGGGTTAGCTCGCTGAACGGCATTGAGTTCGATGGCTCCAGCATATTGTCCTGTAGCGACCGATGATACGGCTCCACCGCCCATGCCAATGCGATAGTTATCGCCACCAAGCAGCACAACTTTCTCTCCCGGCTCAGGCTCGCCTTTTATGGCATCTTTCCTTGCAGCAAAGCCTACGCCACCTGCAAGCATTATGACTTTGTCGTATGCGTATGTCTTGCCGTTTTCTTCATGCTCGAAAGTGAGGACAGAACCACAAATCAGCGGCTGCCCGAATTTGTTGCCAAAATCGCTCGCTCCGTTAGATGCTTTGATAAGGATATCAACAGGTGATTGATATAGCCACTGGCGAGGAACGATTGCATTTTCCCAGCTGCGGCAGTCATCGATGCGAGGGTAAGAAGTCATATAGACAGCAGTCCCGGCTATAGGCAAGCTTGCCTTTCCACCACCCAGACGGTCACGGATTTCACCGCCCGTACCTGTTGCGGCACCATTGAAAGGCTCTACGGTAGTAGGGAAATTATGAGTTTCGGCTTTGAGAGATATTACAGTACGGAGATTTGAGATTGTGAAATAGTCCGGTTTGTCGGGATTAGCAGGTGCAAACTGCTCGATGCGCGGACCTGACACAAATGCTACATTGTCTTTGTAGGCAGAAACGAGTCCGTTAGGATTTTCCTGCGATGTACGCTTGATGAGTTTGAAAAGGGATACTGGTTTTTCCTGTCCGTCTATGACAAAGACTCCGTTGAATATTTTGTGTCGGCAATGCTCGGAATTAACTTGAGAAAAGCCAAAAACTTCGCTGTCGGTGAGAGGACGTCCGAGTTTTTGGCTTAGTTTCCTTAGGTATTCTTCTTCTTCCGCACTTAGCGCAAGTCCTTCAGACTCATTGTAAGCTGAAATGTCCTGTATATACACTATAGGGTCCGGAGTCTTGTCGGTCTTAAAGACGTCTTTACCGATAGTCTGATAAAGCCTGTACAGCATCTTGTCGTATGGCGCATCAGCTGATTTCACTCTAGTGAAGCATTCAATGCGCGTAATGCCCTTTAGCCCCATGTTTTGAGTGATTTCCACTGCGTTTGTGCTCCACGGTGTAATCATTTCCTTACGTGGACCGACAAACGGACCTTTAAATATAGACGACGTGAGCACAGTAGCGCCGGCAAAGAGCCAGCAGAGTTGCTCTTTTTCACCATCACTGAAACGATGGTCAGACTCCACTGCATAAATTGTGTGCGAGTCTTTTTTGAAGAATGTTACCATATCTTAGGTTAGAGGTTATAAATTCTTTGCAAGCCATGGTTTACCAAAGCCGCCACAAAGTTACGAATTTTTTTTTGTTTGGGCAATAGGGTGTGATTGCATGAAGATATGACTTTCGCCGAATACAAAGCAAAGAAAAATGCTCTAAAATCGGTGTATATAACTTTTGTATTTCACTTGCTATTTTGAAAAAAGTAAAGGCGCACCAAAATATTAATATCGGCGCGCCTTTTTATGATTTTACAGTATTTTAGAGAAGATACTGTGATGAGATAGACTCGTTTTCGTGTACCCGGTGAATAGTGTCTGCAAAGAGGCGGGCAACGGAGAGAATTGTGGTCTTAGAGCATTCTTTCTTATAAGGGATGCTGTTTGTGAAAATCATCTCGGTGAGTCCGCACTGCTCAACTCTTTCAGTTGCAGGGTCGCTCATGATTGCGTGAGAGCAGAGGGCGCGCACGGTCTTTGCTCCATTAGCGAGCATAAGGTCAGCAGCCTTTGTGATGGTTCCTGCAGTGTCTACCATATCGTCTACAAGGATGACGTTTTTGCCCACAACGTCTCCAATGACGGTCATTGTAGCTACGACGTTTGCTTTTGCGCGCTGCTTGTGGCAAAGCACGAGTGGTACATTGAAGTATTTTGCATAGCTATTCGCACGCTTTGCACCGCCAACGTCTGGTGTAGCAATGACCATATCATCCAGCTTAAGTGATTCGATGTAAGGAATGAATACGGAAGAGCCATAGAGGTGGTCAACCGGGACATTAAAGAATCCCTGAATCTGGTCGGCGTGGAGGTCCATAGTTATGACTCGGTCTACACCGGCAGCGCTAAGGAGGTCAACAACGAGTTTAGCGGCGATAGATACGCGCGGCTTGTCTTTTCTGTCTTGTCGAGCCCAGCCGAAATATGGGATAACGGCGATAATTGATTTTGCGGAAGCTCTCTTAGCGGCATCAATCATAAGGAGAAGCTCCATCAGGTTGTCTGTAGGAGGGAATGTGGAAACCACAAGGTAAACCTCGCAACCGCGGATTGACTCTTCAAAAGAAACTTCAAACTCACCATCAGCAAAGTGCTGAATATTCATTTTTCCAATTTCGACACCGAGTTCGCGGCAAATTTCTTCTGCCATATAGCGCGAATTCGTGCCTGCAAAAATCTTAAATGGAGGTAACATATAGTTTAAATATGTAGGTAGAGATAAAATTTAGTGCAAAGTTAATAAGAAATTTTTATATAGCATAGGGTTCGCAATTATTTGTTTGCGAAAAAATTGTGTTATCCTATAAAAATACGTGTGATTTTGGTGTATTCAGCGTTACTTAATTCCACGCTTGTCGAGTGCGGCTTGATAGCGGCGAGCGTTGGCGAGGTGGGTGTCGTAGCTGGAGGTGAAATTGTGGTATCCTGAAAAATCTTCTTTTGCACACATGTATAGATAGTTGTTTTCCGGGCAGGTGAGAACTGCCTCAAGTGTGGTCTTTTCGGGTATTCTGATAGGACCGGGAGGAAGTCCGAGATTAAGGTAAGTGTTGTATGGTGAGCGCTTTTGCAGGTGTTTGTTAGTGATGCGCTTTAGAGAGAAGTCCCCAACGGCAAATTTCACAGTAGGGTCTGCCTGGAGAGGCATATTTTTCTTCAGTCGGTTAAGGTAGAGTCGGGCAATAGTAGGTCGCTCGTCTTTTTTTGCGGATTCTTCTTCAACGATAGAAGCAATGACGGCAACGTCTGCCGGCGTTAGTCCGAGCTGTGCGGCCTGGCTAAGTCGCGCTTCGGTCCAGAAATTGTTTCTGAAGGATAGAAGTGTGTTTACAACCTTTGCGGGGTTTGCTGTCCAGTAAAATTCGTATGAGTCAGGGATGAAAGCGGCGGGGAATTGCTCACGTCGAAGACCGCTTTTGGGTAGGATTGTGTCGCAAGCTCCCATGAAGTCGTCTGACGTAAAAGCCATACGCGCGGATATGCGCTGTGCGAGTTGGTTCATGGTGCGGATATTGTTAAACGTCACGCGGACAGGAGTTTGCTGTCCGTTTAGGAGTCTGCGGGCGATGTTTATAGGCTTGTCGCCGTGTTTTACCTGATATGCGCCAACTTTTACGTTTTTTATGTCTCCAATGGCAGCAATGACATTTATGGTTGCTTTCCCTGCATCGTCGCCGAGTGTCATTATGGAGTCGCGGACAGCCTGCTCGGCGGCATTTTCAGGGATGAAAATCCACTTTCCATCTTCACTGTAGCCGGAGAGAGAGTGGCGGAAAAACACATACAGGACAAAACTGATAGCCAACAGGATAATAAGCAGAAGAAGTTGGATTTTTCTGCGAGTGGAGAAAACCGGGCTCGTTTTGTCTGTCTTTTTTTGTGTTTTTGCCATTGGTGAGGTCTGTTAAGTGGTTGATAATAATGGGGAAGTGCTATTTGCTAATTTCCTCGTATTCCATAGAAGCAAGCTCCCAAAGGCTCATCGCATTTTCAAGCTGCTTGTTTAATGCTGCATGTCGATTGAATATGTCGCCATCGGTTTTACCGGCAGCAATGTCAGCCTCAACTGTGGCAATTTCGCCTTCAATACGTGCGATTTCTTCTTCAGCCTCGCTGATTTTTTTCTTTGCTTTTCTGACAAGCTTTTCGTGCTCACGTTGCTCGGCGTAAGAGAGTCGTGGCTGTGAGGCGGGCGATTGTTGCTGTGGTTCGGCATCTTTTTTTAGCGATGTCTGAGTCTTGGATGTAGTGGGGGACTTAGACAGCTCAAGCTCCTGCAGCGAAGCCAGTTTTTTCTTTTCGAGGAAGTCGTAAATTCCGCCGAGGCACTCTTTAACTTTCCCACCGCCAAATTCATAAACTTTTTCCACGAGTCCATCAAGAAATTCTCGGTCGTGGCTTACTACGATTACCGTCCCGTTGAAGTCTTTGATAGCCTGCTTGAGGATATCTTTGGTCTTCATATCGAGGTGGTTTGTGGGCTCATCGAGAATAAGCAGGTTAACCGGCTCGAGGAGGAGTCGAATCATGGCGAGGCGAGTTTTTTCACCTCCGGAAAGCACTTTTACTTTTTTGTCGATAGCTTCTCCGCCAAACATGAAAGCACCGAGAATATCGCGGATTTTGGTGCGGATGTCGCCGACGGCTACACGGTCGATGGTGTCGAAAACGGAGATGTCTTCATCAAGGAGCTGTGCCTGATTTTGTGCGAAATACCCTATTTTCACGTTATGCCCTATCTTAAGAGTGCCGGTAAATGGGATTTCGCCCATAATGCATTTCACGAGTGTTGATTTTCCCTCTCCGTTTTTACCGACGAAAGCTACTTTCTCTCCTCGCTTGATGGTGAAAGTCGCACCGGAGAACACGAGGTGGTCTCCATATGCTTTAGCGACATTTTCGGCAATGATAGGGTAGTCGCCACTGCGGGGGGCGGGAGGGAATTTGAGGTTAAGGTGAGAAGTGTCGACTTCATCTACCTCAATACGTTCAATTTTTGCGAGCTGCTTTATTCTGCTCTGCACCTGAACAGCCTTTGTAGCCTTGTAACGGAACCGCTCTATGAAATCCTCTGTTTCCTGGATTTGCTTTTGCTGATTTTGGTAAGCTCGCATCTGCTGTTCAAGTCGTTCCTGGCGTAAAACTACGTATTTAGAGTAGTTTACGGAGTAGTCGTAGATTTTTCCGAGCGAAATTTCGATAGTTCGGTTGGTGACGTTATCGATAAATGCCCGGTCGTGGCTGACGAGGACCACAGCGTTAGCCTTAGTGATAAGGAAATTTTCGAGCCATTGAATAGACTCGATGTCGAGGTGGTTTGTAGGCTCGTCGAGAAGAAGTACATCAGGGTGTTGCAGCAGCAGTTTCGCAAGCTCTATGCGCATGCGCCAACCGCCGCTGAACTCTGACGTCATACGGCTGAAGTCTTCACGGTTGAAGCCCAAGCCGATAAGAGTTTTTTCCATTTCAGCCTGGCAGTTTTCGCTCTCCTCCATAGCAAGCCTCTCGGTGAGCGTAGTCATCCGGTCGATAAGCTTATGGTAAGAGTCTGAGTCATAGTCTGTTCTGTCAGCCAGCTCTGCGGTCATTTCATCAAGGTCGGCATGCATTTTGTCAAGGTGAGCAAAAGCCTGGCTAACCTCTTCAATGACGGTTGTTGTGTCGGCGAGCTTCATTTGCTGAGGCAGGTAGCCGATAGTGACGTCTTGCGGGACGGCAACGGTGCCGGAAGTCGGTTTCTGTAGCCCTGCTATAATCTTAAGCATGGTGGATTTTCCGGCTCCGTTCTTGCCCACGAGGGCAATTTTGTCCTTTTTGTTGATGACGTAACTAATGCCGTCGAAGAGCGACTTGGCGCTAAACTCTACAGACAGGTTGTTTATGGAAATCATTTATAGAACAAATTATTCGCTGATGAGGTCTTTACCAGTCATTTCTGCAGGCTGTGGGAGTCCCATGATGTGCAGGAGGCTTGGAGCGACGTCTGCGAGAATACCGTTTTCAACTTTAGCCGCCTTGTTTTCAGTGACATACACGAAAGGCACCGGGTTTAGTGAGTGAGCGGTGTTAGGAGTTCCGTCGCTGTTGAGTGCGTTGTCAGCGTTGCCGTGGTCTGCGATGATGATAACTTCGTATCCGGTAGCTTTTGCGGCTTCAACAGTTTCGTTTACGCACTGGTCGATAGTTTTTACAGCTTTTTCGATAGCCTCGTAAATGCCGGTGTGTCCTACCATGTCGCCATTTGCGTAGTTTACGACGATGAAATCGTATTTATCTTCCTTGATAGCAGCCACGAGCTTGTCTTTTACTTCAAATGCGCTCATTTCAGGCTTAAGGTCGTATGTAGCGACTTTTGGAGAAGGTACGAGTATTCGGTCTTCGCCTTCGTAAGGTGTTTCGCGTCCTCCATTGAAGAAGAATGTTACATGGGCGTATTTTTCAGTCTCAGCAATGTGCAACTGCAGCTTTCCAAGGTTTGAGAGATATTCGCCAAGTGTGTTGTTTACGTTTTCCTTGTCGAAGAGGATGTGCAGCCCCTTGAAACTTGAGTCGTAAGGAGTCATGCAGAAGTACTGAAGACCGGGCAGTGTCTTCATGCCCTGTTCTTCCATGTCTTGCTGAGTGAGGACGATTGTGATTTCCTTGGCGCGGTCGTTGCGGTAGTTGAAGAAAATAACGGCGTCGCCCGGCTTGATAGTACCGTCAACAGTAGAATTGTTGATAGGCTTGATAAATTCGTCGGTAACGTCTTCGTCGTAGCTTTCCTGCATGGCAGCCACCATGTCTGCGCTCTGTTTGCCTTCACCCTTAACGAGGAGGTCGTAAGCCACTTTAATGCGGTCCCATCGTTTGTCGCGGTCCATGGCGTAGAAACGTCCGATGATGGATGCGATTTTGCCGGCAGACTGTTTGCAGTGGTTGTCGAGTGCTTCAATGAAGCCTTTTCCGCTACGAGGGTCAGTGTCACGACCGTCCATGAAGCAGTGGATAAACACGTCTTGCAGGTCGTATTTTTTAGCGATGTCGCAAAGTGCGAAAAGGTGTTCGAGTGAAGAGTGAACTCCGCCGTCTGATGTAAGCCCCATGAAGTGGATAGCCTTTCCGTTTTCCTTAGCGTAGCTGAAAGCGCGCTTTATTTCAGGGTTTTCCAATATAGAGCCGTCTTTTACCGCCTTGTTGATTTTCACGAGGTCTTGATAAAGAACACGTCCGGCGCCGATATTCAGGTGACCTACTTCAGAGTTTCCCATCTGTCCGTCAGGCAGACCTACGTTTTCGCCGCTTGCCTGAAGCTCAGAATGAGGATAGTTTGCGAGAAGGTAGTCCCAATAAGGAGTAGGAGTTACGGAAATAACGTCACTTTTTGAGTGGTTGCCGATGCCCCACCCGTCGAGAATCATTAATAATGCTTTTTTTGCCATGATATAATTGAATTTTGTATTTTTCTCTACAATAAAGGCATAAGCCTCATATTTCAGAGTGCAAAGGTACGCATTTTTTTTGTGTTTTCGGCTTTTTTTAGGATAAGAAAATAAGAGATAAAATTTTAAAGAAAAAATATTATAGAATTTTTCTGAATCGCCTTTAGCGGCGATGAATTTCCTATGTGGAACTGCGCGGGGCGACCTGCGCAGTTTTTTATGACAATAGTTTTGTAGTATAATAAAGGCGGACGTGATGTGTTACGTCCGCCTTTGCTATTGTAAGGTGTTGTGAAATAGGTTGTTATAAGTTTTTGACGGTGCAGGCGAAGTGGTGCATTTTGATAGCGGCTTCAGCAGCTTCGGAGCCTTTGTTGCCGAGTGCGCCACCTGCACGGTCGAGTGCGTCTTGTTCGCAGTCTACGGTGAGGACGCCGAAGATGACGGGGATGTCGCAGTCGGCGTTAAGTGATGTAATTCCCTGTGTTACAGACTGGCAGACGTAGTCGAAATGAGGTGTTCCGCCACGGATAACGCATCCGAAAACGATAATTGCGTCGTAAAGAGAAGCCTCAATGAGTTGTGATGCGGCAAAGGTGAGTTCTACTGCTCCGGGGACGTGAAAAACGTCTACCTGGTCTTTTCTGAAGCCTTCAGCCTTGAAGACGGCGAGAGCGCCGTCGGTGAGTGCGTTTGTTATGTGGCAGTTCCATTCAGCGGCAACGATAGCCACACGCATATCTTCTACTTTAGGGAGTGGAGTCTTAGGAGCTCCGCATGAGAGTGATGTTGACATATTAATTTTTTTGTTCGTTACGGGAAAGGTGTCCGAGATATCCGCCGTGATGTCGTTTAGCATAGTCGGCGCGGGTGAAACCTGTGGCTTTCATTACGTTTACGACGAGAACGTCGCCGATAACAGTCATCATGGTGGTGGAAGTGGTTGGAGTCAGTCCGAGAGGGCAAACTTCGGGAGCACCGCCGGTTGCGAGCACGATGTCGGCTTCCTCGGCGAGAACGCTGTCAGGGTTTCCTGTGATGACGATGATAGGGAGGTCGCTGTAAAGAGCTTTTGCGAGAGGAATAAGCTCGACTATTTCACGAGTCTTGCCGGAGTTTGAAATAAGGAGAAGAATATCGTTAGGCTGAAGGACTCCGAGGTCGCCGTGTTGTGCTTCTGAAGGGTGAAGGTTAACGGCGGGGATTCCTGTGGAGCTGAAAGTAGTGGCGATATTCATTGCGATTTGCCCGGCTTTGCCCATACCGGAAGTTACGAGCTTTCCGTGGCGGCGGTGAACACGTTCCACGATAGCCTCCACAGCCTTTATGTATTGGTCTGTGACAGGGATATTTTTAATAGCGTCGCTCTCTGCCTGCAGAATCTGACGCATAGATTCAAGAATGTCCATTATAAACTTTTAGATAGTATGTAAGGGCTATCATTAAAGCCCGATTAATTTTGCGAGGGCAAATTTACGCAAAATAATGCATATTTCATAATTATTGCACAGTTAATTCGTAAAACGAGACATTTCGTGAGTGATTAAGAACAGTGAAAAATGTTGCGCAGCAATCAATTTTGGTGCAAAAACGAGTAAAAACCGTGTATTGCAACAATTTTGATACCATTTGCACAGTTTGTTATATTTTGTGTGTGTAAAAAGTGATAGTTTTGCAGTGTAAAAATTAGCACGATGGTGCGAATTGGCGAAGAAAAAAGTAAATTACCTTAAAAAATATCAATGACATGAATTTATTATCAAAAAGTATTACGGCAGTATTACTCACTGCATCACTCAGTGCGGCAGCAAGTCGCCCGGAGATACATTTTCTTGGGGCGAATAATACGCAAGTTGTGGTGAAGAGTAATGAGAGATATTTGTTGCTTCCGGTGGAGGATTCGGCGGAAGATGCGAAGGTCAATGTGCTGGTAGATGGGAAATTGGAGGAGACGATTTATGTACGTCTTGCAAGAATCAAGACTGATTTTTGTGTTCCATACGACCTTAGCCAGTATTCAGGGCGGAATGTTGTTTTCGATATTGTGACATTTCAGAGTCGCAGCTCGGTGCGCGAGGCGAAAGATGATGCGTGCTGGGCAGATATTACTCTG
>CALYOL010000029.1 GCA_945231345.1 uncultured Porphyromonadaceae bacterium | reverse complement strand
GAGTCTTTGAAACCGATGAAATACAGCACACCGTCAAGCCCGATTGTAGAGATTGATTGCTCTGCCGTCTGCTTTACCTTTGGCTTTGCGTGGAACGCTATGCCAAGACCGGCAGTGGCAAGCATCGGAAGGTCATTTGCTCCATCTCCCACGGCGATTGTCTGCGCTATATTTACGTTTTCTACCTGAGCTATCAGCTTCAGCAGCTCTGCCTTGCGGCGACCGTCTACGATTTCGCCTACATAGCGGCCTGTCAGTTTGCCGTCTACGATTTCAAGCTCGTTTGCATATACATAGTCTATGCCGAATTTCTGCTTGATGTAGTTGCCGAAATACGTAAATCCACCGGAAAGGATTGCTATCTTAAATCCGGCACGCTTAAGCACTTCCATCATACGGCCTACACCCTCTGTAAACGGCAGATTTTCTGCTATTTCGCGCATCACACTTTCGTCAAGGCCCTTCAGCAATGACACCCGCTCAGTAAACGACTCCTTAAAGTCTATCTCGCCGCGCATTGCGCGCTCCGTGATAGCCTTTACCTTATCACCTACCCCGGCACGCATCGCAAGCTCGTCGATAACCTCGGTCTCTATCAGCGTAGAGTCCATATCAAAGCATATCAGGCGGCGACAACGACGATAGATTGTATCCTCTTGAAGAGAAATATCAAATTCTTCGTTTTGAGACAGTTGCATAAACCGTCCCTGCATGGCGCGAACGTCTTTGGGCATACCACGCACAGAAAATTCCACACAAGACTTTGCCGTCGGCTCTTCTTTTTCTCTCAGCGGAGGGCGACCGGTGAGTCGCTGTATGCCGTCAATATTAAGTTCTTGACGTGCAATCTCTTCTGTCACCAATGCTATGTGTCTTGCCGTAAGGCGACGACCGAGGATAGTGATAATCCAGCGGTTTTTACCCTGGCGGCTCACCCAGTTTTCATAATCTTCCTTTGTAATCGGCGTAAAACGAACTTTCACGTTCAGCTCATACGAGCGGAAGAGTAGGTCTTTCATGATGTCACCGGATACGTCCGGCGTTGTTTTGAAAAGAATACCGAGGGAGAGGGAGTGATGAATATCAGCCTGACCGATATCAAGGATATCGGCATTATATTTTGCCAAGACTGCAGTGAGCGCAGAAGTTACACCGGGATGGTCTTGACCGGAGATATTTATCAGGATAAGTTCAAAATTTTCAGTCATAAAAATCTGATTATTATTCCTTTACGTATGGCAAGAGGAAGTTCTTCCAGTGAATATAGCCATTACCCAGCAGGTGAAGTCCGTCGTTTGTATAGCGAGAGTCAAGATTGCCGTTTTCGTCAGCAAAAATCGGGTAAGTGTTAATCCAGACAAAGCCTTTTTCCTCTGCCATAGCGGCAAGCTTCACGTTTATGTCGCGTATTACCTGTTCTTTTCCGAAAATAGCCTTATAGCGACCGAATGAATTGTTTATCGGCAGGAGAGATTGCACATAAAGCCTTGTTTGAGGCGTATTTTTGCGGATATAGTCTATCAGATTGCCAAGTGCGGTGGCTATAGAGTCTGCGGTAAGATTGTGCGACACGTCGTTTACTCCGGTGAGGAGGAAAATCTTTTTAGGATGTCCTTTCACCACCGGGTCTATGCGCTCAAACACGCCTTGCACCACATCGCCGTTAATTCCGCGGTTTTTAATGTTTGGCATACCGAACAGCTCGTGCCATTCACAGCCGTGTGTCAGCGAATTGCCCACAAATACTATGTCTGTTGAATCCACCGGGAGTATTTCAAAGAGCGAAGCCCTCTGATAATACAGCTCTGTATACTTTTTCTGCGCACCCGCCAGCAAGACGGATGCGAGAAATAGTAGAGTTAATAATTTCCTCATCTGTAATTTAAGCATTTAGCATTGGTAATTACTCATTGCCACGATAAGCATCTGTAGCCTTTTTTACAGAGCCGTGCATTAAGAGAAGGCGCTTTGCCTCATCGTATGGCAAGCCAAGTTCTTCTACGAGCATGCGGGTGCCTCGGTCAACGAGCTTTGCGTTTGATAGCTGCATGTTTACCATCTTATTGCCCTTTACACGGCCCATCTGAATCATTACGGAGGTGGTAATCATATTGCAAATCATCTTTTGTCCTGTGCCGGATTTCATACGGCTGCTGCCGGTAACATATTCCGGACCTACAATCATCTCAATGGCAATGTCTGCAGCCTCAGAAATTGGCGCGTCAGGGTTTGACGTGATTGCTGCTGTAAGAATACCATGTTCACGGCAAGTCTTGATAGCACCGATGACGTATGGAGTAGTACCTGAAGCGGCAATGCCGATTACGGTGTCCTTATCGTTGATATTGAATGCCTGGAGGTCTTTCCAGCCCTGTTCAGTGTCGTCCTCGGCATTTTCAACAGGGTTACGGAGAGCGGTGTCGCCACCTGCGATAAGTCCTATCACCCAAGACGGGTCCATACCGAATGTTGGAGGAATTTCTGACGCGTCAAGCACGCCCAGGCGGCCTGAAGTTCCTGCGCCCATGTAGAAAATACGTCCGCCGCGTTTCATGCGTGACACGATTTCTGTGACAAGCTTCTCAATCTGAGGAATAGCTTTTTCTACTGCGAGGGCTACTTTTTTGTCCTCATTGTTTATGTCGTGGAGTATCTCTGAGACACTCTTTTTCTCAAGGTCGTTGTAGAGCGATGGCTGCTCACTGATTTTTACAAACATAATTAGAAATATTATTAAATTTATCGTTTCAATTATTTCAGATTGATTAGCTGTGGAATGCGATAAGTCCTTCCATTGGGCTCTTGATGATAGTGCCTATATGGCAATCTACGGCAGACGCAGCTTCGCGCAGCACGTCTTGATAGTAATAAGCTATCGAGCCGATGAAGTTTACTGGAAGGTTCTTGTAGTTCGCATAGTTCGCGATGTTGCGCACAAAGAAAGACTTGAAGGAGTTGAGAACAAGACGATGCACTGAAGGTTCCTCAATGTTTTGGATAAGGAACGGAGTGACAGACGCGAGGAAACGGTTTGCTCCCGGCTGCTTATACACTTTTTGGATAATGGTAAGGCGGTCCAGCTCATACTGTTTCAGGAATTTCTCGCACAGCTCTGCAGGAAGCTGGTTTTTCAGCACGTCGCCAACAAGGAGCTTGCCAAGAACAGCACCGCTGCCTTCGTCACCGAGGATATATCCCAGCGGAGAAACGTTATCCACTATCTTTTCACCATCATAGTAGCATGAATTTGAGCCTGTGCCCATGATGCAGGCAATGCCGGGCTGATGTCCGCAGAGGGCGCGCGCCGCTGCAAGAAGGTCGGTGTGCACCTCTATGATGCCGGCAGGAATGCTCTGCGCTATTGCACGGCGCACATTGCCGCACACCTCGTCTGAAATACAACCTGCGCCATAGAAATACACTTCATCTATTGCATATTCTGCCACCTCGTCGCGAAGTTCATTTTTTATTCTTTCTGCCATTTCCTCTTCAGTGAGCATTATGGCGTTCATACCACATGTGAAAACTTGTTTCACTACTTTTCCATTTTCGATAACACACCAGTCTATCTTGGTGCTACCACAGTCTGCTATAAGTTTCATATCTTTATAAATATTTTTTTCTTGTATAATACATAACCGATTACCCAGTTAAAGCCCACGAAAAGAAGGGCGAATATCAGCGACGCAAGGGTCTTGTCCCCGCCGCAAAGAGGTGTGAGCCACTGGGAGTAAATCACGCCTTTTATAGACATCATACCACTCTCTGCTGCAGAGCATGGAACGAGAATGCTGCCGATGATTATGCTTAGCACGCCGCCCAGCACATAGAGGAACAAAGGATTGATGCCGAATGCCTCAAAGAATTTACACCACGTCTTATAACCCTTGATGTCTATTATCCATATCAGGATTGCAAGGAGGCTGGACGCGAGTCCGCAAGTGACTAATACATAAGACGGTGACCAAATTTTCTTGTTGATTGGCATGCCGTAGTCCATTAGGAAGCCGGCGAATGTGAGGAGAGTGCCGAGGATGAATAGTCGTTCGATGCGTTTATCATTGTCTTTCGTATCCATTATCATCAGTCCCGCCAT
Organism: uncultured Porphyromonadaceae bacterium; assembly: GCA_945231345.1. GTDB lineage: Bacteria > Bacteroidota > Bacteroidia > Bacteroidales > Muribaculaceae > CAJUPY01. The sequence continues at coordinate 9,231 of CALYOL010000029.1, read as the reverse complement.
AAAGCCGATGAGAACATGTGCTATTGCGGGGAGAGTGCTGACAAGTCCCTCAGGGTCAAGAGAGAGGCTTACACCGCCAACGGTATCTGTATATAAGTGATTTTCACCCAGGATTTTATGGTCTACGATGTATATTACATTTTCAGTAGAAAAGTCAAAACCATTTCCTGTAATCAGAATAGCTGAATACACTACGAGTATGCCCACTATCAGTGCCGGAATATACCTGTGCTTAAGCAGTAATGCTACAAGTGCAGCAGCACAGTAGCACAGCGCAAGGCGTGGCATTACGCCAAGTATTCTGATGGTGTCAAAATGGTTTATGCAGTCCGGGAAAGGCGTCCCCGCTACAATGGCGCGGAGTGTCTTGCCAAACCATGCAATGGCTATGCCGATTGCAAAAATCACGATAGTACGGCGTATTATCTTCCACAGCGCACTCCCGGAGAACTCAAAGTTGAACTTTCTCATCGAAATGAACGTGGAAACACCCATAATGAACATGAAGAACGGAAACACCAGGTCAGTTGGTGTCAGTCCATTCCACTCCGCATGCCTCAGCGGTGCATAAATGCTGCCCCACGAGCCGGGATTGTTCACCATAAGCATGCCTGCTATGGTGATACCTCTCAGTATGTCCAATGCAAGAAGTCGCTTAGGTTTTTCGGTGGTTGTCATAATTTGTTGATATTTATTAGTTTTAGGGATTATCGTGTCGCTTCTTCTACGAGGTAAACTATTGACTTATAAGGCACTCCGCTATTTACTGAGAGTCCAACCTCGCAAGTGCGGCTATTTGAATAGCCTTCTGTCACCTTTGTTTCCACTATCTGTGGGCGGAGTTTGCGCAGCGCATAGCGGTTAAGCTCCGGCATGGTGAAGCCCTTATCGCCCGCAAAGCCACAGCAGCCTATTTCTGTAGGCACTACAACCTTTGTCACGCAGCGGCGCGCCACGTCTATCAGTTTAGGTCCTACACCCATTAACCGTGACGAGCATGTGACATGAACCGCCACTGTCCGGTCTATTTTGTGGAACGTAAGGTTTGGCACAAGGAAATCCGCAATAAATTCTGCAGGCTCATACAACTTCAAGTCTTTTATATGGTTGCGCATTCGGTGAAGGCACGGGCTCTGGTCGCACACTACAGGATATTTCCCGTCTTCTGATGCCGCCTTGAGTGCCGCCTCCAGTTCTGCCGTCTTTCCATCGGCAATGTCGGGCATACCTTTGCTCTCCCAAATCATGCCGCAGCACAGCCCGTCGCGGTTCGCCGGGATTATCACCTCATATCCCGCACGATTACAGAGTTTTATGAATGTATCTATCAAGTCTGGCAACATATGCCCGTTTTCCTGAGATGCACCCATGGCGCGGTTAATACAACTTGGGAAATACACTATTTTCTTGTCCAGTCCCACAGTTGGCTGCGCAGGCTCGCTACTCTTGTAGTGTGCCGACGGCAGAGATGAGGACCACAGTGGTAGCCCCATTTTTGAAAGGGCGAAACCCACTTTATCCACGGCACGGTTGCCGATTATTTTCCTTATTCCATTTGCAGTGGAGAGGATTGGGCGGAGAGTGGTGGAAATTCCGCCAAGGTGGTCTGCCGCAAATTTTCCGACCTTGTATCCAAACGAGCCATTGGGCAGACCTTCAGCTCGCAGGTCGTGTATCATTTCACCGGTATTGATACCCATCGGGCAAGACGTGCTGCAAAGCCCGTCGCCGGCGCAAGTGTCTGTACCGAGTGTCTTAAATTGTGCTATCAATGTCTGGCGCAACTGCTCGTTTTCGCCGGTGATTTCAAGGCGCTTAATCTCTCGCTGCACCACAATTCTCTGGCGAGCGGAGACAGAGAAGCCGCAAGTGACGCAATTTACTTCACAGAAGCCACATTCTATGCACTTATCCACCCAGCGGTTTGTGATAGGCATGGCTTTGAAGTGCTTGATATAACATTCCGGGTCTTCGTTGAAAATCACGCCCGGGTTAAGGATGCCTTTCGGGTCAAAAAGTGCTTTCATGCGGTGCATTATGCTCCACGCCTTTTCTCCCCACTCTTTTTTCACAAACGGTGCCATATTCCTGCCTGTGCCATGCTCCGCTTTCAGCGAGCCATCGTATTTATCCACCACAAGGCGCTCAACTGCCTCCATAAGTGCTTGATAGCGCTTCACTTCCTTCTCTGAGTCAAATCGCTGAGAGATGATAAAGTGGTAGTTACCTTCAAGGACATGACCGTAAATACAAGAGTCGTCATATCCATGCTCTACGAGGAGGTTCATCATGTCTATTGTGGCATCTGGCAAATCCTCGATATGGAATGCGATGTCTTCTATCAACACTGTCGTGCCAAGTGGACGAGTACCTCCTACATACGGGAAAATACCCGAGCGTTTCTGCCAGTATTCTGAGTACACGGCAGGGTCGTCGGTGAATTTAGCCGGCACATATAGCGCAAACGGCTTGAGGATTTCCAGGATTGCGTCAATATTCGCCTGAAGCTCTTCCTTGCTGTCTGCTTTTGTCTCGGTGAGGATTGCCGTAAGTCCCTCGCCCGTAGTGTCATGCACAGATTCCAGCGATTTCTTGTCAAGGAGTTCTGCACTGAACACCGGACCTTTCTTCATTGCTATCACTGCCTCGCAGGCGGTGCGTACATCGCTGAAATACAGCAACGCGCTGGCTGAGTATTTATGCAGGTGCGACGTATTTACGGTCACCTCGCTCATAAATGCGAGCGTTCCCTCACTTCCCACCATACAGTGTGCAATAATCTCGTATGGGTCTGTAAATTCTATAAATGGCTGGATATTTAGTCCTGTCACATTTTTGATTGAATATTTGTGGCGGATACGCTTCACGAGGTCTTCGTCTGCACATACCTCGTCTCGCAGCTCTTCAATCCCCTTGATGATTTCAGGATGCTTTGCTGCAAAATGGCGGCGTGACTCCTCATCTGCCGTATCCAGCACAGTACCGTCTGCCAGCACTATCCGCACCGAACGCATCACCTTATCAGAATTGGCGTGCGTACCGCAGTTCATGCCGGAGGCGTTGTTTATCACAATTCCACCCACCATCGCGCTCTTTTTTGAAGCAGGGTCAGGAGCAAACATTCGTCCGTATGGCGCAAGGATTTCATTCACTCGCGCACCAACTATGCCCGGCTGGAGCGTAATGGTGGAAAGGTCTTGAGATATTGAGTATTTTTCCCAATGTTTTCCCGCCACTATCAGGATTGAGTCACTTATAGCCTGACCGGAAAGGCTCGTGCCCGCCGCTCGGAATGTGACAGGGAGCTGCATTGCGGAGGCTATAGCCAAAAGACGAGACACCTCTGTCTCTGAAGCGGCACGTACCACTACTTGAGGAGTCAAATGATAGAAACCGGCATCTGCGCCCCATGCTATTCGGCGCAGTTCATCTACATAGATGCGGTCTGCCGGGAGAAACGTCTTTATCTGTTTGACAAATTCTTGATATTCGGGTTTCATTTGGGATTTAGAGTTTTAAGTCAGCTTATTTGTTATTTATACAGGTGATATTTAGCCTTTTTCTCGCTAAACCACTGCACGTCTTTGTTCCAGTATTCTTCTATGTCTGCCACGCGGTAGTTTTTGCAGAAGCGCGCGCGGATTTCCTTGCTGCCCACAACCTTGTCAAACATTGAGTAGCGGCTCTTGTCGCCAAGGTCAAAGAGTAGTGAGTCTGGATACAGTTTTGCAAGCTCTTGCATTGCATAGAAGTTGGTGAGCGAGAGGGGTGCTTTTTCCTTGTCAGTCACATACACTTCCACACCCTGCAGGTTCTTGCCCTTGCCTGTTGAATAGAATGGCTTGATGTGGATTGGGCGGAAGTTCATGCCCGGCAATTTAAGGTCTTGCATTGCCTTGCAGAAATCGTTTGCGTCTATCCATTCAGCGCAGAACAGCTTAAACGGCATTGTATAGCCCACTCCGATTGAAATGCAGTAAAGCTCGCCCACAATTCCGCTAATTGGGTAATAGATTGCATAGTCCGGTGTAGGAATATGCGGTGACGGGAGCACCCATGGCATGCCTGTCTCTGAAAATTTCATATCGCGAGTCCAGCCTTCCATCGGGATAACGGTGAGGTTCACCTTCTTGCCGCTCTCCAGAAGTCCTTCCTCATTCAGATACTGCGCAAGCTCGCCCGGAGTAAGTCCATAGAGATATGGTATCGGGAACTGGCTCACGAATGAGAAGCAGGAATCCTCCACAATGTTGCCTTCAACCTTATTTCCGCCTACGGGATTAGGACGGTCCAGCACCATGAACTCTTTGCCGAGTTCTGCGCACGCATCCATCGCAAGTCCCATCGTAGAGATGAACGTAAATGAACGGCAGCCTATGTCTTGGATGTCATATACAAGCACATCTACGTCCTTGAGCATTTCTGCACTTGGCTTGCGGTTTTTGCCATAGATACTATACACAGTAACGCCTGTAGCCGCATCTACCGTATTATCCACATTGTCTCCCGCGTGAACGTCGCCGCGCACGCCGTGCTCAGGTCCATATAGCGCCACAAGCTCTACCCCTTCTGCTTCGTGAAGTATGTCGATTGTAGACTTAAGATTATTATCCACACCGCTCGGGTTTGTTATAAGCCCTACGCGCTTGCCCTTGAGCTGCTCAAAGCCGCCGTCGCGAAGCACTTCAATGCCTGGCTTTACTTTTGGAGCTGAGTCATTTGCAAACTCCGCCTTTACTTTCACATTGCCACAGCTCGCCGTAACAAGTGCTATGAGTGTAGCGAATATAAATTTCTTAATCATTATTTTTCCTCTTTTTTCTCTTCTACTTTCTTTTTGCCGTATGCCGGGTCTACCTTAATCATAGCCGTAACAGCCCATGTTGCAAGACAGCAAAGCAGAGTCCAGCAGAAGAAGTGATTATAACCAATTAATTCCTGTAGCCAACCTGACCACATTCCCGGTAGCATCATGCCCAGTGCCATGAAGGCTGTGCAGATGGCATAGTGTGATGTCTTGTATGGTCCGTCTGCAAAATACATCATGAAGAGCATAAATGCAGTGAAACCAAATCCATAGCCGAATTGGTCAAGGAACATACCACCGCATATCGTTGTGATACCGCCTATTGTGTTCGGGTCCGGCTGCACTGCGCTAAGGAAAATATAAACAACGGAGTTCAATGAAATGCTGAGTGCCATTGGCCATAACCATTTCTTGAGTCCGCCCTTGGATGCTACTATACCACCGATAATACCGCCTATTGTAAGACCTATAATACCGATAGTACCATAAACGATACCAACCTGCCCGGTTGTGAGTCCAAGTCCGCCCTTGTCTATTGGGTCAAGGAAGAATGGATTGATAATTTTTACAAGCTGAGCTTCCGGCAAACGATAGAGGAGCATGAATGCCATTGCAATCCACACTTGCTTTTTCTGGAAGAACGTCTTGAATGTGTCAAGGAAGCCAAGTATGATTTCACGCGCTGTCGCTTTTTCTCCATTTCCCACACTGCGGTCTGAAGATGGCTTTGGAAGAACCCAGCTATGATACATTGCCGCACCAAGGAAGAATACAGACAGTACTATGAACACTATCATCCATGCTGTAGGAATATTGCCTGATGTACCTTGGAATGACGCCTCTGTTTGGGTTGCAAGCTTGCTGTCAATCTCAAAATACACATACGCCACCTTATCCCAGTTTTTTGGCGTAAATTCAAAGCGGGATGAAAGGTCTTTGTCAAGTTTTATACTCTGGTCTCCACTTTTGTAGTTTAATACAAATACTCGATTTTCTCCCTCGGCAGGCTGCTGAGTAAGACGAATACCTACTACCGCAAAGTTTGATGCAACTGTCTTTGCTTCGCCTCGCTCTTCGCCAAAGGTATTTCTAATCCAGTTTTCAAGAGAAATAACCCAACCGCTCGCTTCTTTTTTCTCTGCCTTTTCCTCTGTCTTGACTTCTGCGGCTACAAAGCCATTTTCTTCATTCAGTCTCTTGATAGTTTCCTTGACAGATTTTGAATACTCCATAAATGTGACAGTCTCGCCACTTGCAAGAGTGACATTTTCCGGAGTCTTTACACCGGCCAACACACCTTCTGTTGTATATACAAATTGCTCTGTAGCAGCCTGTTCTGCTGTAAGTTCAGGAACATTGCTGAAAAAATCTTGCGCTTGAGCGCAGACTTCAATTCCGGGGTCAACCTTTACACTTATATCCGCCGGCTCAAGACCGGTATTGGATTCTATCACACCTGCTATGATTACAAGCAAGCCCTGACCGACAATTGTAGCTACACGATAGAACGTAGAACGGATTCCCACATATGCGGCTTGTTCATGCTCCTCCAGGGCTATCATGTAATATCCATCGGAAGCAATATCATGCGTCGCTGATGCAAATCCCACAAGCCAGAATATCGCAAGCGTGAGCTGGAAGAAAAATGGCGTAGGTATTGCAAACGCTACTGCTGCGAGTCCAAATCCTATAATCCATTGCATTAGGAGTGTCCACCAACGTTTGGTCTTTATTATATCCACAAACGGGCTCCAGAATGGCTTGATTACCCAGGGAAGGTAAAGCCAGCCGGTGTAAAGGGCGATATCAGTATTTGATATACCTAATCGCTTATACATTATCACTGTAATTACGTTTACAGCCACGTAAGGAAGTCCCTGCGCAAAATACAGCGTTGGAATCCAAGACCATGGTGAACGTTTTTTCTCTGTATTCATCTTTGTTTTGTTTTTTAGTAAAGCGGACGGATTTCCGCACCAATGAAGTAATGTAATAATATCTTGCGATAGTCATAGCCGCGGCTTCCCATTACGGCAGCTCCTATCTGGCAAAGTCCTACGCCATGACCCCAGCCTGCACCGCGGAGTGTGAAAGACTTAGGACAGCCGTCTGCATCAGCCTCTCCTTTCTCTACAATGAATGCACTGCTGTAAAGGTGGCTCGGAGATAGCGTACGGCGGATTTCAAGCTCTTTGCCTATGATTTTCGTGAGTTTGCTACCCACGATTTTCAGTCGGAAAAGTCTGCCTGACGTACCGCGCTCCACAGGGATTAAGTCAATAATCCTGCCATAGTCTGTGCCGGAACGGCGTGCAACAAGCTCTGAAATCTCATCTTGAGTATATTCCACTTTCCAGCGGTAGAAATCTGTCGTCTCCTGGTCGTAATTGTTAAGCACTTGCGATAGGATTTCCTTGTCGGTAGTGCCACAGAACGCATCCGGACGGGAAAGTATCCACTCGCGCGCATTTTCCTCAACTCTCAAGTCTGGGAAATCCATTTCATTCTCTGAGTCACGGCGTGCCACAAGGTATGAATGGTGGACCGGTTCCCAACAGTTTTCAAACTCTTCATAAACGCCGCCACAGCTCTTTGAGAAACGCGCGTCACAGAGCTTTCCATCGCTGTATAGCACTTCGCCCCAAGTTGCCTTGATAGCCTCAGCAACTCGTTCTGTAGTCTGGCGTGTAATGCCCTGATAACGCTGGCAGTGGTCATCGGCGCACACGTCAAAGTTCACGTGGTCTTCGCGGTCAAACCAGCGAATCAGCTCACCGTCTTTCTCTGTGCATGCACAGTATTTCTCGCCTGAATCCACTATGCTCTTGTTTTTCTCTATCTGTGCCAAGAGCCAGCTGCGTGAAATCACCGCATGTGCTTTCAGAAGCTCAAGCGAAGCCGTCGCGCTCATTTCAGAAGATATTACACTAAGCAGGTAATCCTCTACGCCTATTACGTTTACGGCAGTAACTTTGCCATGCTCGTTTATCAGGCGCAATGAGCCTGCAAATTGCTGGTCCTCGCGGCGTTCCCAGTGAAAGTTCACTCCTATGGTAACGTCTTTCAGAGTAAAGTGATTTTCAGCCGATGTAGGTGCAAAAATCACCTCGTCGTAGAGGTTTCCCTCCCATTCCACCTTGCCATCAACAGCACGGGCGGTCTGGTCTGCTGTCACTTTTCTATCACATACGGTATAGTCGCCGGAAAAGCTGAATTTCAGTTCCTCGGCAGACATAATACCCACGTTTACAACCGGTTGGCTCATATCTTTTCTATTATAGCGTTCATTTCCTCATCGCTCAGACACAATTCATCATATACCTGGCGGATAATGTCTGCGTCAAGGCGGTTGAAATCTTTTTCAAGCGGAGTGATAAACACGCCTCCCATATCCACAGATGCCGGGCTGAGAAGTATGCTGTTCTCCCCTTCCGTGCCGTAAAACGACGGGCGATGACGCTTGCGTGGTATTACTACTATGCGCACTTCGTCGTCTTCTGTCAGGTAGCAGAGAATGTTCATCATCGGCTCTTTCTCTCCCTCCGGCACCGGCATTGCTGCATATAGGCGGTCAAAAAGTGCCTGAGCAGCCTGTGCCTCGGTCGTATCTATGATAAACATATTCAAAGGCAGGTCCTGCGCCACTGATAAAACAGCCTCTCCGTCAGATTCTACCTGTAGCGGTACAAGTTCTGCGTCCTCCAGTATTTTCCCTATTGTGAGGAAATCGGAGTTGCCTGCCTGAAAGTGCATATGGTCCGGTGCTGAGGCACCACACTTTGGACCATTGTAAAACACTGTATAGCCCTTCAAGTCACCTGCGAGAGATACCATATCGGCAATACGTCCGCTAATGAGCTGGTCTACATGGTTGTTGTCAGGAATTGTGAGGTGACGAGGGAAAATTGGGAATGGATTGATAAGGATTGTGTAATGTCCTCCCCACTCTATCCCGCGCTGAACCGCCGGACGATTTGCAGCGCAAAGGAAGCATTTGCGTTCCTTGAGCGATTTTGCGTCGACCTTCGCAGCAGAAGACACGATTCGTGCAGGATTAAACTGCACTTTCACAGTCATTCCGTCAACGTCTATTTCCTTGACTTTTACGCCTGAAAGGGCTGCAAAATTGTTGCGCGCCTGTTCCCACTCGGCAAGCTGCTCGAGCAGGAAGGCGTCAACAAGTGCTGATGTTACTTTTTCTGCCATTACTTTTTGTTCATTTCCACGCGTGCCTGGAGTTCCCAAGTACGGATGCGGTCTTTATATAGGTTGTTGGCATTTGTCTTATTGATATCCAGCGCATGGTCTGAATTGTCTTCCCAGCGGCGGCAGAGATAAACCACGTCATATACGCGACCTATCTGGCAGCGGCGTGAGAATGCGAGTCCGAGTGCGTAGTCTTCGCCATAGCTTGTGTTTGGCAC
>CALYOL010000028.1 GCA_945231345.1 uncultured Porphyromonadaceae bacterium | reverse complement strand
ACCACTTCCAGCGTATATTAAACAAATGAATAAACCCTCTATATAAATTTCAACCAATCTTTACGTCGCCATGAAAATGAGGGGCGGACGACCTCATAAAATGACGGTTTCCCACGTAATAATGTTTTTAGTCGGATTAGGGAGACACCCGGCAACTCTAAATTATTTGTTAGTTATGAAAAATTTTATTATCATTCTCGCTATCATCGCAGGTTTTATCTGCTCTAATGTTATGTCCGCTCAAGACGCCAAAACAATTGAAAAACAGCGCCAGGAGCAAGTCAAGAAAACCCGCAAAAACCTCAACCAAAAGCCTTGCAAAGACGCTAAAAAGCAAGCTAAAGAGCTCAAGAAAGAAGGCTGGAAAGTCTATGCCGGTGCACCTTTATTGGAAAAGCAACTCGACCGTAGCATGATGTACGAGGCTGAAACCGACAACGAAGGCAATCCCGCTTGGATTATGGCTTCAGACAAAAGCATCGCAGAAAACTACTCCCCTGCTCACATTCAAGCCATAGAACTCGCTAAAATCGCGCTCCTCCAGACTTTGGAAAACGACATGACTCTCGCTATCAAGACCGGCGGAGGCTCTTCACAGCTATCTGCTAATGAATCTGCGTCTGCCATAAAGACCACCATCGCTGCAATGAGCCTCGTAAAGCAGAAATTAGTTGGCGTAAGACCTGTCGTGGATATTTATCGCACACTCCCTAATGGTAACACTGAAGTCCAAGTCACTATCTGCTACTCACGTCGTGAACTTTGGAATGCTTCTCGACAGATTATTCGAGATGAACTCATGAAGGAAAGCGAAGACCTCGCTAAAAAGGCTGACTGCATCCTTAACGGATACTGTCCTATTGAATAATTCCACATTCATGCGCAATACAATGAACAGCTATTTGACATTGATTAATAACCTCTCAAGACTGATTGTTGCCACAGTTTTTATCGCTGTGGCAACAGCAGCCTCCTGTGCAGCAAACCACTTCAAGCTCCGCGGTGAATACTATTACGTCATTCCTCCTGACGAATCTTTAAACATCGCTAAGAAAAAAGCCACCGATTTTGCAATCTCTGAGGCTATTAAACAAGAATTTGGTGAAAATGTCACGTTTGATATCGAAACTACTATCGAAAATGGTAAAGCAAACACTACCGGTAAATGTATTTCCTCTACTGGTGCTTACCATATCGTTCACCTCGAAAATCCTCATTTTGAACCTACCGTTGACATTGACAAACAGCAGTTCATTGTTAAAGCATCTGTTTACATCAGTGTAATTCCCAGAGACCTAAAACGCCCCAACATCGATGTTAAGACTTACAGAAACTCTATAGCTGACGTTAATCTCACCACAAAGTTTACGTCTGGCGACAAGATACTTCTCGCTTTCACCGCTTCTTCAGATGGTTTCGTATCCATTTTTTATAAAGACTTCCTTGGTAAAGACGTAATGACACTCCTCCCATATCAAGGCGACTCTCACAAAAATGTACCCGTTAAAAAGGGCAAAACTCTGGTTTTCTTCTCTAAAGAATACGACAACTGCGCTAAAGAATACACACTTAGAGCTGAAAAAATCTCCGAAAATTGCGAGCTTTATGTAATTTTCTCTACAGAAGACTTCAGTCATTCCCCATCTGAACACTCCGACAACTCATCCGGTATCTCTGTTCAGTCTGCCGATGACTTTGACTCTTGGCATCGCAATCTCTTACTTTCTCCTATTGTGAGTATCAATACTGTTAATATAACCCTTAACAAATAGACATTATGAAAAAGACTTCATACTTCCTGTCGTTGATTATCACCATATCTTGCCTCGCTTTCTCTGCAAGTGCCGATGTGCATATGCTCGAAGGTTGTAACTTTCTATTTACGAAAGACTACGAGAATTACGGGAATAGTTGGAATCCCAAGCATTCACCTGCTTTATTGCTAAACGCTGAAAACGAAGTGATTCATTCAAGCGAAAGGGTTTATAAATACTGCCATTATATCAATGGATGCATAGTTGTACAATATACGCCTTATTTGAATAATTTCGATATTGAGAACCTCAAATACGGAGCTATCGACTTAGATGGCAATCTTATCGTCCAGGGATTAAACAGTGTTGATAAAGTCTTAAAAAGTAAAAAAGTAAAAAAATACATCCCTTCTGCAGATATCAAAGACAGGCTCCAAAAATACGAATATATGCAGCAAGCAAAATCTCACATAGACCATATCACAAGCTCTCGTAAAGCGCGTATGACAAACACAAGAGAATATATAACCGGCAAAGAAAAACATTCTTTGGGTAACGAAACTTATACTCCACAATTCTTAGACTTGAGATTTGCCAAAGACGATAAGACTTATCTTGCAAAATATGAAGATAAACAGATTATCACTGATTCTCGCTACAACATCCTTTATTCTACATCAAACAGGATTCTTGAAGCTCACTCATCCTTAACTTACGACCCTGCTCTACTCGTTGCCGTAGAAATGCTTAATAACTCCAATAAATATAATGTCTGCAACTTTGCCGGAGACACCATTTACTCAGGTTATTTCGCTAATGTTCCCCAGAAGCTATGTTCTTACAATGGCTCATTGACTTATTCTTTTTACTCTAACAATGAGCTGAAATCTTGTTATCTCACAACAGGTGGACATAAATGCAAGCCTGGCTTTAAAGACTTTTTCACCCATTTTATCGAGATAAACATGGAGTGGTGGTATCAGAAAGACGAATTTGAAACTATCAATGAATATGACAACCGCATCTCTAAAAACATCTCAAAGCACGCTCTCGCCCACTTTGCGCGCGAGGCACTTCGTAACTATATCTCTTTTTACGGCAACCCATTTCAGCTCGGTGATTACAACAAGGAACACGAGACTTTTCTCCTGATTTCTGAAATTGGTGATATCCCTATTAAAGTTCCCTACACTGAAGCCATGAAATTCAGAAAAGCATGGCCTGATAATTTCGCTATTACCGGTGCTTATTTCAGCTCTGACAGTGAAAACGTAACTCTGAAGAACCTTAAATATAACCTACTTACCTCTAACAATTACTCTACAGAACTCACCGGAGAATACTATTTTGCTGACAATTCTTTCGGTTACGTTTCTTACGATGTTGATTACAAAAACTCAAACCAGTCTATTTGCGTCAACACCGCTAATTATGAAAACAAGAAAATCTCCAAGAGCATTCGTCCGTCATCAGACGTAGACTGCAATATAACGTCTTCAGGTATCATCAATGAAAACACCATCGCTCTCGTCATCGCCAATGAAAACTACAAGCGTATTTCAAACGTTTCTTACGCCAATTTCGACGGCTTGACTATCGGTGAATATTTCAACAAAGTCATTGGTATAAAATCTGAAAACCTATCCTGCTGCTACGACGCTACTCGTGGTGACATTATCGCTGAACTCGACAAGCTCAAATACATATGTAAATCTCGCAAAAAAATGGGCAAAAACACTTCAGTCTTAGTTTATTATGCCGGACATGGCGCTCAAGACGATACGCAGCCTTTCATCGTTCCTATTGATGCTCGAGAAGTCAACACAAAATATTGCATTCCGCTCCAAGAATTTTACGACGAACTCGGCAATCTCGATGCAAACTACGTCACCGTTTTCATGGACGCATGTTTCACCGGCAAAAACCGAGACATCAAAAATAGCGACATCGCTATGACCGGTAGCAGAAGTATCATCGAAGTGGATGGAAAAAACGTTTCTGTTAAGGCTAAAAATGAACTCGTCATCTTCTCCGCTTCTAAAGGCACTGCGCTACCTTTTGAAGACAAAGAGCACGGACTATTTACTTACTATCTCCTCAGTGCCTTGCGTAGAGGTATCGTCAACTACGGAGAACTATATAATTTTCTCTACGAACGTATCACCGAGCAGGCAATTAAGTTTGACAAAAACCAGGAACCAAGCATTCAATATTTCGGTTCTAAGTACAGTAACGTGAATGATGCCATGAAATGGTTTAATTTATAAGGTTATGAACAAGTTTGCTTTTATATTTACTTTCATTGCCTGCACCATGCACTGCAGCGCTAATCCTTTGCCAAATTGCGCTATCGGGAAAGATACTCTTTGCACTGCCACAGACGTTGATGTTATCGACATCGAAGAGCTATATAAGGCACAAAAATGCGAATTTGACGCCTTTACAGACAGTCTTCAGAATGAATACGACAACTTCTGGAAATCTCTCTGTGCAAAATATGCAGAATTTATGAAGAACCCTTGGAAGGAAATTGAGCTAATTGAGCCTAAACCGCTCCCACCTGACCCCAAACCTGTCATAAAAGACGAGGTCATACAGAATGACGTGGTTGTTATCGACAACGTTATACCTAAGCCTATCGTTACACCTCAGCCTAAGCCCGTTGTCCCAATCTTCGATGACAAAAACAAGCTTAAAACTGAATTTTCCTTCACTTTTTACGGAACTACGGCTTCTGTAAATATCCCCGACGTTTCCGGCTTCAACATCGACTATAGCAGCAGTGACCCTTACGGCAATGCACTCTTGCAACTCGATAATATCGGATTCAATTCCGTTGCTAACGACCTCCTTAAAATCAGAGATGATTACGACCTGTGCGACTGGGCTTACAAAGACATGGTGAAAGATTTTGCACACTCTCTTTGCAACAATGACAAAGACAAAGCTAACCTTATTTATGGATGGCTCATGACACTCTGCGGATACAAAGTAAGGTTCGCCATGTTCACCCCTGTTGGAGAAAACTCGCCCAGGCTCACTGTCGCTTATTCCACCGATGCCTTCATATATGACAAAGCTTCACTATTCACCGACGCTCTTTACTTCATTGATGAAAAGGTCAAAAGCGGAAGCGCTTATATGTGCGATTTCAATATCAAAGGTGAAAAGCCCCTTTCTTTCATTATTCAAAAAGAACCTAAATTCACTCTTGCCCCAAGCGATGAAAGAATTGTTCCCATCAGAAACGCTCCGGGAGATACAATCTCTGCCAAGACTAACGTAAACTACATCCGTTTTCTCGACACTTATCCTAAGGCGTCTATTAATTACGATTGGGCTACTGCATGGTCTATCGCCGCTAATATTCCTATGAGTTCTTATCTAAAGTCTCAGATTTATCCTCAAATAAAAGAGCTCATCAAAGACCTCGATACTCCCGACGCAATACAATACCTAAACCAGATAGCACAGTCTTTTGAATACGGTAGCGACGATGAAATATGGGGTGGTGACTATCCACTTGCAGTGGACCAAACATGGTTTCATCCTGCCAGCGACTGTGAAGACCATGCTATTCACTTCTCAAGGCTCGTCAGAGACCTAATCGGGATTGACGTCGTCCTTCTTTATGTTCCTCAGCACCTCATCGCTGCCGTTGAACTTGGAAATATGGATATCGAAGGCACACGTATACAATATAATGGTAAACAATACCTTATTTGCGACCCAACTTACTTCGGTACTAAAATAGGAAGAACTTTTGTAAAGTTTGACTCAACAAATTCTACTATAATTCCGTTAAACTAATATATATCAATAGAACACTAATACACTATGATTAAAGTAAAAAATATCACATTTTCCTATAACGGCTTCATGCCAATTTTTAGGAACCTAAATCTTGATATTCAAGAAGGTGGCATATATGGACTTCTTGGGCAGAACGGTGCAGGTAAATCCACCCTACTACACCTGATGTGCGGCATGCTTACTCCCGACGACGGAGAAATAATCTTCAACGACAAAAATGTCAGGCTTAGACTGCCTTCCACGCTCTGCGATACTTTCATTGTCCCGGAGGAGTTTGACCTTCCTGCCATCACTATGGCTGAATATTGCAAAATTAACGCCCCTTTCTACCCCAAATTCAGTGTAGACGACCTGAAGGCTAACCTCGCTATGTTTGACCTTGACTACGAAGGTAATCTCGCGGCACTGAGCATGGGACAAAAGAAAAAAGCTTTTATGTGTTTTGCTCTCGCTTGCAACACAAAGCTACTTATCATGGACGAACCAACCAACGGACTTGACATTCCAAGCAAAGTCCAGTTCCGCCGGTTCATCGCATCTCACATGACTGACGACCGCATTATAATCATCTCAACCCATCAGGTGCATGATATAGAGCTCCTGCTTGACCATATCATTGTCATCAACGGAAACGACGTTGTCATCAATTCAACTATCAACAGCATCTGCTCAAAACTAAACTTCTATACCTCGCTCGAGCCTATTGACGAAACAAAAGTCGTTTTCTCTTCCAAGACTCTCGGTGGCATCGCTTACATCTCTCTCCGAAACGACTCTGACGAAGAAAGCGAGCTCAATCTTGAAAGCCTCTTCCAATTCTGCCTTACACAGCCCGAAATGGTCAAGGCTATTCTAAGTGATAACAAACCGAATAACGAACAATAAATAATCCGATTACTACTATGGATATTATTCGCAACGATAACTTTTCTTTCCTACGCATGTTCATGCTACTGAAACGCGAATGGACAGCTAACCGCTCTAAATTACTGATGCAAGGAGGTATTTTGGTCGGTATCTTAGCCATGATATACTTCTTTGTCATTCAGTCCTCCTATGAGGATGACTACGGAGTTAGCAACCTCGACGATGATGCTGCTTATATTCTCGTTTTTGTTATGGCATTTTGCGCTAATGTTGCTGCCGAAATCTCCGCCTCTCTCATCTGCAATAATTTGGCATCAAAGTCTGGCAAAATTAACTCTTTCATGAGCGTAGGTACTCCACTTGAAAAATACGCCGTTAGGTTTATTATTTACATTCTCGGGGCTGTTATTCTACTTTTTCTCGCGATTTTCATCCTCGACTTTATCAGAATATGCTACGTTTCAATAGCTTATCCAAATTACGACGTAAAATCCATTTATACAGTTATTTGTATGGAGTTCCCGCATGATGCAAGCTATTCAATAGCTATGTTCTTACTCGCTCCCTCTGCTTTTATCTTCAACCAGGCATTCTTCACCCTTATGAGCAGCATCACACCCACATATACCTTCATTAAAGGATTTGCCGTTTCACTGGCTATTGGAGTTGTAGCAAACTTGTTTTTCATTGTTGTGCTGCCACTGTTTTACTGGATACCCCTCACAAAACTCACCGACACCGGTTTTTGCGCTTTGCTAATCTTTGCATCTGTCATGCTGCTAATTACCGCTGCTGTTTTCCACATAATTGCTTATTATAAATTTAAAGAAACTGATTTGAGATGAATTATTCCAGCAACAAAGCCATATACCTTCAAATAGCAGATAACATTTGCGACAAAGTCATTTCCGGTGAATTTGAGCCTTTGGCAAGGGTACCTTCCGTAAGAGAACTCAGCGCCGCTTACGAAGTAAACGTTAACACCGTTATGCGCTCTATCGACTATCTCGCCGCTAATGGCATTATATACAATCAGCGCGGTATTGGATACTTCCTCTGCGATAACGCAAAGGAAAAAGTCCTCAATATTAAGCGAGAAAGTTTTTTAAAAGGTGAAATACGCTACTTCTTCCGACAGATTCAACTTCTTGGCATCGACGGTGAGCAGCTACAATCACTTTACAATCAGTTTATTAACGAAACAAACAATCAACAATGAAACTCTTACAGTCTAAAACTAATGTAGCCCTCGCAATTTCAATTGTCTCAATCTTCTTCATCTCAATTATAGGGTTTTTAATCATACTTTATTCTTTCCAAGACACTAATAAAGATGAAAAAGTTTGTAAAGATTTATGCTTCACTGTTAATGACGGCGAAAAAATTGATGAAATCATCATCAAGGACTTCTGTGAAAATGTCTATATCACTTTCGGTGCTGACAAGATTGAAGTTGTGTTTGACGACAATATTATTAATCCCCAAGAATCTGTAAATATTAAAGACAACAGCTTGATTATTAACGCCAAAGAAGTTCAATCCTATTACTCATTGCACATCAACTTGCCATCCGAACAAATGATAAAGCAACTCAACATTGAAACAGATGTTTGGAACCTTGAAATAGACGGAATGAAGACTGACACATTAAATCTAACAACTAACACTAATAATCAGGTCTCTTTTTTAAATACCCAAATCAATGTACTGAACACCCTTGACTTTAATGACATTACACTTGAAGGAAATATTAACACCATCAACGCTAACGCTTGTGGCGATTTTGTCATCAATCTCTTAAATGACAGCTACTGTGACTCTCTTAACTTCCACGCAAGAGGCAAATCTACAATAGAAGTCGTAGGAAAGCAGCCTATAATCTCCGTCACAAAAATGGATAAAAACTGTCCGGTTGCCGTTTATCAATAATTATTTTAAAACTCCACCGACACCGCCACCTCTAACGCTTTTGCGCCGGCTATAGGCGGTGTCATTTTAGCAACCTTAACCATTCCGGACACTACCTGCGGAAACTTGGAGATTAGCGATGACTTTATCCGATATACTACGTTTTCCAGCGTTTTAGATGTCATACACATCTGAGCCTTTACGACCTCCACCACAGCAGCGTAATTTATGGAGTCTTCAACATCATCACTCATCATCGCATCTGTCAAGTCACAGTCAAGACGTAGTGAAACGTAATATGTATTCCCAACCACATTCTCCTGTGGCAGAACGCCATGATAAGCGTATATTTCAAGGTCTGTTATATAAATGCTATTCATAATCTGCAAAGTTAAGAATAATTTATGGTTAACTGAAAAAATATTTTTAACTTTGCCACAAAATAAACATAAAAAACAACTTTCACGATGAAAAAATCATTCCTTCTCGCCCCACTGGCAGCCCTCATAATGGCATCTTGTGCCAAAGAGCCGGCTACTGACTACTATGTTCGCGCCACTTTCGCCGAACAAGACAATAACCTCATGGCATACATCGTCGACTACGACACTAACGACAAAATTGACAGTGCTGTTATCGACAACGGTATAGCCGTATTCAACGGAAACATCGAAAAACCGGTGCTTGCACGCCTTCTCGTCACCGGAGGACAACGTCGTGGCAATTTCGTCCTTGAGGCAGACTCTATCAATATCGAAAATCGCGAGGCTAAGGGCGGAAAACTTAACGCCGTCCTTGATGATTTTTTTGCAGCACAAAATGTGTTTGAAGAACAATACAAAGCACTACCTGACACTGCATCACAAGAACAAAAAGACCAAATTGTAGCAGCCGGAAAAGCTGCAGCTTCACAGTTTGTAGCTAAAAACAGCGACAACCCTGCCGGATACTACATTTTCCTCTCTGAATTTGCTTACGACCTCACCTTGCAGCAATTAAACGACAGCATTGCTAAATACCCCGCTCTCGATGGATATAAACGCATCGCAGACCTTAAAACTGCACTCGTAAACAAAGCTGAAACCGGCGAAGGCGCTATGTTTAAAGATTTTGAAATCTCTCATGGCGACTCTATTTTCCGCCTCAGTGAACACGTTGGTAAAGGACACTACGTTCTCGTAGACTTCTGGGCAAGCTGGTGTCCTCCCTGCATGCGTGAAATCGAGGTAATCCGAGGCATTCACAAAGAGTTCGCCCCTAAAGGACTTGAAGTAATTGGCGTTGCCGTTTGGGACAAAGTTGAAGATACTAAAAAGGCTGTCGAAACCAAGCAGATTCCTTGGACTATCGTTTACGATGCCCAAAAAATTCCTACTGACATCTACGGAATATCCGGTATCCCTTGCATTATCCTCTTCGCTCCTGACGGTAAAATCATCCTCCGTGACAAATACGGTGATGACCTTATCTCTGGCATAACTGCAGTATTTAATGAATAAATTTAACATCATGAATTACATGAAAAAATACGCTCTTTCACTCATCGCACTCTTCTGCGCTACTGCACTGGCAGCGCAGGTCAGCTACAACGTCACCGTAACTGTCCCTGAAGACTACAACGACGAAGTCGCTTACCTCATTAATTACGATGACCAAGTCACAATCGACAGCACTACAGTGAACAACGGCAAAATTATCTTCAACGGGCAAATTCCCGTAGAGACTGTCGCTTCTATCGTCGTTGCCGACAAAAAATTTAACTCTCTTTTCTTGGAAAACGGCATCATAACCTACAATGGCGACGACTTTATCGGTTCCACTCTAAACGACAAATTCACTGCATTCGTAAATAAAACTGCTCAAATTGCAAATCAATTCAAGGCGCTCCCCGAGGGCTCTGAAGAACAGCAAGAAGAGTTATACAGTCAATATATCAACTTGATGTACGACACCATGGAGCAAAACTTCAGCAATCCTCTCGGATACTATCTATTTGCAAGCGGAAACGCCAGTGACTACTCACTCGCTGAAATAGACTCCATCTCATCACTTTATCCAAACATTAAGGCTTCTCAGCGAATCGCTAAAGTACGCAAGATTAAGGTTTCTGAAGAACTTACATCTGAGGGCAAAATGTTTGTCGATTTTGAAACTGAATACAACGGCGAACACTTCCGCCTTAGCAATCATGTAGGTAAAGGACACTTCGTTCTCGTCGATTTCTGGGCAAGCTGGTGTGGACCTTGCCGGCGTCAAATTCCCGTCTTAAAAGAAATTTATGAACAATATAAAGACAAAGGACTCGAAATCATTAGCGTCGCTGTTTGGGACAAGCCGGAAGCTACTCTCGCTGCTATTAAAGAGCACAACATGCCGTGGAAACAAGTCATCGGAGCACAGTCTATCCCCACCGAACTTTACGGCATTCAGGGCATCCCTTGCATCATCCTTTTTGCTCCTGACGGCACTATCCTCTCTCGAGGAAAACAGAGTGAAGCTCTTATACTCGACGTAACGACAGCCTTTGCAAATCAACTACAGTAACATCTAAGTGTAAAACAGAGGCTGCCTAAACTTTATTAGACAGCCTCTATTTTTTAGCCTGTCTCTGAACAGGCTATTACTATATCTTTAACCGATTAAAACGGCAGGTCATCAGTTGCTGATGAGCCAAAATCCGGCTGCTGGGGAGCTGCAGGTTGTTGTACTGGAGCCGCTGACACCGGCTGTGCCTGTTGCACAGGAGCCTGGCTGACGGCTGCGCCATCCGCCTTCTCTGCTTTCCAGCCACGTATACTTGTAAACCACCTGCCGTTATATTCGCGACTTTCGATATCAAAGCTCAACTTTATATCATCGCCTATTGAAAGTGGATATTGGTCTGCTCTCTCTCCAAAAAAGTCAAAATGTACCTGCTTCGGATAAGAATCTTTTGTCTCAAGGACATATTCATGTTTCTTCCAGGAGTTTCCTGCTTTTGATACTCCTGACATCTCACCTAAATCGTGAATTATTTTGCCTGATATTTCCATTATATTATTTATTAATTTTTTCAGACCGCAAATTTAACGAAACCTATTGAATAACGCAAAATTTAGCGGATAAATTTTTTAACAATCACCGCATTGTTTTCTACATTCACTCTCACCAAGTATAGTCCACGGGCAAGTCCGGTGCAGTCTATTATCGCATTATTAGAGGCTGGATTACCGCAGATTGACACCTTTCCGGCTGAATCTATCACCTCCACCTTAACAATACCGGCAGACGCATTTATTTTAAGAGTATTCCCGGCTTTAACTACCGTCACCGCATCACTTAAGACATTATCTACAGATGCCACAGCCGGAGCACTCTCATAATTGTTGTAGTCAAAAGCAGTTATTACAAATTTTTCATTAGGGTCGCTCACTGGAATGTTTATCCAATTCTCCTTACGTTTTGCATCCACTACGGTACTCATATCATCCATATCCACAATGCCATCTTTCATGCGGTATACAGAATAATAGAATATATTACTGTCATCGCCATTAGGTGCACTCCATTTTATCTGTATCTCGCCATTGTCATACGCCCAGCTCACTTGCTCTGGCATTCCCGGCTGTGTCACTTCTTTATATTCCATTGTCGGAATATGTGCGGGAGTCTTGAAATACTCATCTTTCAATGCATTATACAGCTCTGTCGGCTTTGTTCCCTGCCCCTCAAGCACGTTCTGCGCACGGAAAAAGCATACGCCACACGCCCCTTGCTGATTACGAACCTTTTCTATCTGGTCTGTTACTTCACTCACTTCCCAGTCATTTGTGCCGTCTATCATCTTATATGCAGCCAAACCTACTACAAACTGGCGTCCATCCATATTGTCTACCCACGTTCCCATATTCGGTGTAAAGCCATATGTCTCGTTCCAATACATCTGCGGATAAAGTGTATGACAATTTCCTGACTGCACCCATTGGCATGCATCTTGATAATAGCTGCCATAAGCAGTCGCATTACCATAGCCCGGCAAATTTTTATATGTCCCTATGGGAGCCGCACCAACCTTAACGTGTGGATTTGTCTCCTGTACCAGCTCATAGAATGCTGCAATGAATTTATTGATATTATTCCTGCGCCACTGGTCTTTCGGAAGTCCTTCCGGATTATATGCTTTATATGAAGCGGCATCATTAAAATCGCTCCCCGGATATCGGCAGTAGTCAAAGCTCACTCCGTCAAAATTATAGTTAGTCAACAGTTCGCGATACACGTCCAGCAAATACGTTGTCGTCGCCGGATTTCCCGGGTCAAGATATAGCTGATTGTTATAAGTCACACATAGCTCCGGATGTGACTTATACGGATGCTTTGCTTCCTGATTATAGCCATTCGCACGCCATTTTGGTCCAAGGCGATATGGTATTATTGTTGCATGGCATTCCATACAACGCTTATGGCATTCATCTATAACATATTGTGCCACGTCATACGGTAGCCCGTCCGCATAATTTTTCGTAAACTCATACATCGCCGGCTGCTTTTCACTTATCCATGCTACATCGCCACGCGCCTGAGCCTGAAATAGTATTGTATTAAAATTCGCTGCCGCAAGTTGGTCAAGCAAGGCGCACAGCTCCTGCTTCTGAGCTGACTCCCCAGTAGTTTTGGGCCAGTCAAGGTTATCTACTGTTTCAAGCCATACAGCACGCACCTCTCGTTTAGGAGTTTCCGCCTGCGCTGACACCGCCATAATTACTAATGCCGCCATTGCGGTAAGAAAAAATCTTTTCATGATATATTATTTGATTTTATATTTCAAAATTTTATAAAACAAATTCTAATGACCATTCATTATCTAAAGTCTTGCTCATCTATCACCTCACTATCTTCGCCTACCAAACGCCAATGAACGATATTCCTCGCTTCAGTTGATATCATCACACCACATTTAGTTACCTTTCTTCCATCTGCAGTGTATTGTATCGCGTAGTCCTTGCT
>CALYOL010000027.1 GCA_945231345.1 uncultured Porphyromonadaceae bacterium | reverse complement strand
TTACCACCATCCCTCTTATATTCTTGATTTCCACCACTTTATCGTAGGGAGATGATGTGTCACGTCCGCCCCTACCAACCACCCTCTCTATTCTCTATTCTCTATTCACTATTCTCTATCCTCTATAAATAGCGTGATGCATCACATCCGCCTCATCAGTAAACAAGATAATACATCGCAACATGCGTCAACACCATTAGCACATACAAAATCCATGCCATTACCCTACGGCCATAACGATAACACAGAGCTGTAAGAAGCGCCCCGATTACCACATACGGCACATACAGCCAAATGAAAAACTTTTTTATCTCATATTCCGACGCCTCAATATCTGAAACATACTTCGGCACAAGAAACATCGGCAGCACTATCAGCAACAGCAACAGCCAAAACCAATACGGAATTTTTTCAGACCTTAATTCATCCATAACGTAACATCAAAACCGATTGAAATTACACACAACTTCCTATTGCATAGCCTTATACGCTTCCACTGTGGCACGAATACCATCGCGGAGAGAAAATTTCGGAGAAAAGCCAAAATCATTCACTGCATCAGAAATATCGCAATCCCAGTTACGCTGACGCATGATTTTATACTTATCCCGGTTCAGAGTCGTTGGCTTAAGTCTAATCTTGCCCCATTTTTCTGAAACAAAAGACACGATATAAAGCGCCCACAGTGGCAATTTAACAGGTATCACAAACCTGCCTCCAAGCTCCTCTGCAACGATTTTGCGGAACTCATCTTGAGTGTAGGCTCTGCCCTCTGAGATAAAATATTTCTTGTTCAAAGCCTTTTCCGATGCCAGAGCATCAAACATCGCTGCAACAAGGTCATCTACGTAGATAAACGTCAGCAACTGCTTTTTAAAGCCTACTGAAAAGTCAAAATGCCGGTCTATCGACTTTATCATCATCAGATAATCCTTTTCATGAGGCCCATAAACGCCTGTAGGACGGAAAATTACATAGGGTATGCCCGCAATGTTCTCAAGGTAGTTTTCTGCCTGAAGTTTAGACAATCCGTAAGCCGTATTTGGATTTGCAGGCTGAGTAATCTTTGCCGGACTGTAATTCTCCTCATCATACTCCCCTATCGCGCTCAGGCTGCTGGTATAAAGCAACTTAGCAGGAACAAGTTCCGCCTCCTTTATCGCCGTAACGAAATTACAGAGATACTGATAGTTTACATGCTTGAATTCAAGGAAGTTAAGTGCCTTTGTCGCACCAAGATTATATATTATATAATCCCATTTTTCACCTTCCGGCAGTGCTTCACTAAGCGCAGAACGGATTTGCTCCGTATCGTCATAGTCAAGCACCACAAATTTCAGCCGTTCATCTTTGAGATAGCGGCGAGAGGTTGATTCTCTCACCGCCACGTATGTCTCATATCCTCGGCGCAACGCTTCATTGGCTATAAAGCCTCCAATAAAGCCGCCCGCGCCCACGATTAGTATTTTCATCGCTAAATATCTGTTTATCAGTCTTTTTTACGAGGTTTCCGCTCTCTGACAACCTTTAGCACCTGTGCTGAACGTGCCGGGAGATATAGTTTAAGCCATTCTTTGCCTATCGGCTGATATAGTGGGTCATTCACCGTAAGATGTTCCACTTTTTCATCAATATTGCCAAAGCCTCCAAATGTCGGAGAATCTGTCGATAGAACTACTTTGTATTTGCCTGCCGGAGCAAGGATGCCATAGCCCGTAAACGACTTAAACGGATTGAAGTTAAACACAAATATCAGGTTGCCGCGACGGAATGCCAACACCTGGTCGTCATCCTTCTCCCACAATTTCTCAATTTCCTGACCTTGGAAATTGTTTACAGACGACACAAGCTCTATCATCGCATTATCAAAATCATTAAGATACTGATATTGCAGGTCTTTACGGTCTACAAGGTCCCATTGGCGGCGCGCATACTTATAGCTCCACCCATTCCCTTCTCGCGGAAAGTCTATCCATTCCGGATGTCCGAACTCGTTACCCATAAAGTTCAGGTAGCCTCCATTTATTGTGGCGAGAGTCACCAGTCTTATCATCTTGTGCATCGCTATGCCGCGAGCCACTGTCATATCATTGTCGCCAACCATCATATGCCAATACATCTTCTCGTCTATCAGGCGGAAAATCACCGTCTTATCGCCCACAAGTGCCTGGTCGTGGCTTTCTACATACGATATTGTCTTTTCATCGTCGCGGCGGTTTGTCAGCTCCCAGAAAATTGACGTCGGATGCCAGTCCTCATCTTTTTTCTCCTTCAGCATCTTAATCCAGTAGTCCGGTATTCCCATCGCCATGCGATAGTCAAAGCCTATTCCGCCCGCCTTGAATGGCAACGCAAGCCCCGGCATTCCGCTCATCTCCTCCGCAATCGTGATGGCATTCTTGTTCACCTCATGGATGAGCTTATTCGCCAGTGTGAGGTATGTGATGGCATTTGTGTCCTGTCCTCCATTGTAATAGTCTCCATATGAGCCGAATGCCTGACCAAGTCCGTGATTATAATAGAGCATTGACGTCACGCCGTCAAAGCGGAATCCGTCAAAATGAAACTCCTCAAGCCAATACTTGCAGTTGGATAGTAGGAAATGCAGCACCTCATTCTTCCCATAGTCAAAGCAAAGCGAATCCCATGCCGGATGCTCGCGCCGCGAGTCTCCATAGAAATACAGGTCATAGCTTCCGTCAAGCCGCCCAAGCCCTTCATTCTCATTTTTCACAGCATGAGAATGTACAATATCCATGATTACAGCAATGCCGAGAGAATGTGCCTTGTCTATCAGCGACTTAAGCTCTTCCGGCGTTCCAAATCTGCTTGACGGCGCAAAAAAGCTTGACACATGGTAGCCAAAGGAGCCATAATACGGATGCTCCTGGATTGCCATTATCTGAATTGCGTTATAACCGTCTTTCGCTATGCGAGGCAATACAAGGTCGCGAAACTCTGTATATGTTCCCACTCCCTCCTTATTCTGAGCCATGCCTATATGGCACTCATAGATAAGCAGAGGCTTTGTCTCCGGAGTGAATTCCTTGTCTTTCCAGCGATATGTCTTCCCCGGTGCCCACACTTGCGCCGAGAAAAGGTGAGTATTCTCATCCTGTACCACGCGCGTAGCATATGCCGGTATTCTCTCGCCCTGTCCACCGTTCCACTTCACTACCATCTTGTAGAAGTCTCCATGCCGGAGAGCGTCAAGAGGAAGTTTCAGCTCCCATACTCCACCATCAAGGCGTTGCAGGGCATATCGTGCCATTTCTCGCCACTCTGAGAAATCTCCCACCAGCGTTATTGCTGTGGCATTTGGTGCCCATTCACGGAACACCCATCCGTCTTTACATTTGTGAAGACCAAAATATTGGTGAGCATTTGCGAAATCCACAAGTGACCCGCAGTTGCTTGTCAATTCTTTTTCTTTGTTTATTGCATCGTTATGACGACCTATGATTGCATCGGCGTAAGGTTCAAGCCATGCATCATTTTTCAGAATAGCGAGTTGTTTCGTTTTCATGAATATTTATTTTGGCTAAGTTTTCACAAAATTAGCAATTTATCTTCATATTAGCAAATAGATTTGCAGAAAAAAGTGAGACCACGCATTTAATGCGCAGCCTCACTATTCTCTTTTATCGTCTGTATAGAATTACTTCTTTACGATTGTGCAAGTGTAAGGATGAGAAGCAAGGTAGAGAGTTACTACGTATGTTCCTGTTTCTGCTGCCTTCAGGTTGCTTCCGTCTGGGAGGAGGTTATTTACGTCACCTCCAAGGTTGATATTCCAGTTGTCATTTGCACGGAACTTGAATTCATCACCTTCTGAGAGTGCAAATTCACCTGTCCATGTCAGGAAGTCCTGTGATGGAGACATTGCTGCTGTTTCGCCCCAGCTATTAAAGCCACCGATAAGACCGATTACTTCTATCTTTGTGAGCTTCAGCTCCTTCGTTCCATAGTTGAGCTGTACATAGTACAGACCTGGGTTCTCTACCGTGATATTCGCGCTACCTGTAGCAACACCCGTACCAACTATTACACCGTCTACTTCTTCGTAAGTTATACCACCGTCTGAACCGAAGTCGCCGCTCCATGCCGGATTAGGACTGAGCTTGAACATGTCGCCGAGGTTCACGAAACCGAAGTAGTTTGTATAGTCAAGAGTTACAAGGGTCTGGCAGTTGTCACCGAAGCTCCAGCTGTTTGATGCACCTGGTGTCCAGAACTGCTCGATTGCCTGGATGTAATTGAATGTGAGGTCCCACATGTTGATGCTGAAGAGCACCGGACCTGCTAAGAATGAAATTGCAGGAGCGCCGCCCTCTACGAGAGCACCATTGTCGTTGAACACTTCTTCCTCAGCTACACCATAAGTCTTGCCACTTGCAGACTTAATCTGCCAGTACATTCCATCTTCGCCAAACATGTCTTCTGTGAAGTTTGCTGCGAGGCTGAATGCAGGGTCATCATATGGGCTTGATGCTGAGTGGTTGAATGTTGCTACGTCTTTCCATGCTGCACCATCAAGTGAGTACTGGAGTACGTATGATGATTCAATTTCCTTTTCTGCTGCGAAAGGCACAATTGAAAGCTCGTATGGGCCAAAGAATGTGTCAGCATCACCAATGCGTACTGAGTTCTTGCCATTTACGATATAGCCTTTGTAGCGCACGTTTACGTTTGAAGCCGCCGGGTCAAGGGTTACAGCTTCCTTATATGCAGCGCTCAGAGCTGCCGGTTCTACGCAGATAGTGTTTTCTACAGTTGTTGTAGCTACTTCTACTGCATTTGCAAATGAAGCGTCTTTTGCAACTTCCATCACCATGCTTACTTCATAGCCTGATGGCACATTGGCAGCGTCAAATGTAAGAACGGTTGCCTGTGCGCTTGCAGCATTCAGCTCGATGAGGTTCTGCTGAGCAGATTGTGGAGTAACAGTTACACCGCCTGCTTCAAAAATTGCTTCCTGGTCGTTTTTCTGTGGAGCCGGATTTGGTTCTTCATAGTCATCACATGCTGTGAAGCCTAAGCAGAGACCAATCACGGTCATTAAAGCGAATTTCTTCATATTATTGTTATAAAACATTTTAGATTTAATTATTCTAAGGTACCCGGGCGATAGCGGAGCGTCACCGCCCGAGCTCCCTTATTGTTAAATGTTTATTCAGCAGCTGAAACTGTTACAGTTTTAGCGTTTGTATCAAGGGTTACTGTGTACTTGCCCGGTGCACATGGATTCAGGCAGAAGCATCCTTCACCGTCTGCACATGGGAGTGCCTGACCGAGAGTTACGTCTACGTTGCTGCCATCTGCTGATGCTGACCATGGTGTGCTTCCCCAGCCTGCAAGCTGTGCGTAAATACGGAAGTACCAGCCACTTGTGCATGGTGTTGAACCTTCTGCAAGTTCAAAAGTTCCGGTATATACACCGCTCTCATTCTTGTCGGCAATTCTCCATGACTCATAGACGCTTGCACTTGATTCA
The DNA here is from genome assembly GCA_945231345.1 of uncultured Porphyromonadaceae bacterium. Classification (GTDB taxonomy): domain Bacteria; phylum Bacteroidota; class Bacteroidia; order Bacteroidales; family Muribaculaceae; genus CAJUPY01. Next base: position 7,926 of record CALYOL010000027.1, on the reverse strand, counting down.
TCCGGCGCTGCCCAATCTGCATTGTTACCAACGATATACATGTAGCTTGACACTGTTGGTGCTGCTGCACCTGCTACAACGTTGATTGACGGGCTTGATGATGAGAAGTCTGCTGTGATTGTCATATCACCGCCTGGCCAGCCTGCGAATGTGAATGAACCCTTACCATTTACGATTGGTGAAGAGTATGCACCATCCACTAATTCAACAGTGGTTGCTGCGTCTTCAACTTTGTAACCCCAAGAGTCACCGCCGTCCCAGCCTGTGAGGGCTACATATAGACGGAATGTAACGTCACCTGCAGGTACGTTGAATGTCTGTGAATATACCTTGCTGCCGATTGCATTTGCTGGCTCGAAGAGGCGTGCACCTTGGAGTGCTGCTGCATTTGCTTCTGATGGCTCTGTCCATCCACCGAATGCGCCTGCGCTACCGATTACCCAGATATAGCCTGGTGTTGGTACTGCAAAGTACAGCTTAACCTTGTTCAGTGACACTACATTTGAGCGGATTTCTGAGCTTTCTACACCTGTTAGGCGTGCTACTGCACGGAAATACACCTTTTCTGCAGGTATGTCTTGATAAGTAGCCTCATCTACGAATCCGTGGAGTTCGCAGAGTACGAGAGCGAGGTCTGCACACCCAAAAGTCATGCGGGCTGTTGTGCCTGAGCCTTTTGATGTGATTTCTTTGCAATTTGCGAAGTCTTCTGTCAGTGATACCTCTGCTGAGTAGTTCACGATTGCTGAGTAGCCATAGTCTGGCTGGCTGCATGTGAGCTCAAAGGTACCATCTTCAGTAAGTTCGAGATATTGATTTTGGAGTGCTGGCTGGTTGAGCACAAACGTCGTCGGAGCCTGATAAATCGGGTCTTTATCATCCTCACAGCCGGTAAAGCCAACTAATGCAGCCGCACAAGCGAAAAATAATGCTAATTTTTTCATTGTTTTAACTCGTAATTAAGAATTAATAACCTGTGTTCTGGTCATAGTGAGCGAGCTCAACTGTGCTGCTTGGTAATGGATAGAGTGTAAAGTTGCTGTTGAAGTCTGCACCGCCCTTTACGTTGTTCTTCCAGTTCCAAGTATAACCTGAAATCCATTTGCCGTAGCGGATAAGGTCTGAACGACGTACGTTTTCTGTGTATAGTTCGCGGCAACGTTCATCCTGTAGTGACACTGCTGTGAGGTCACCTGCATTCCATGCGTTCAGGCCTGCGCGTTCACGGATATAGTTTACGTATTCAAGTGCCTTTGCCTTGTCACCGCCACCATTGAGGATTGCCTCTGCTGCTGACAGGTAAATTTCTGCAAGACGGATTACTGCATAGTCTGCTCCTACCTGAGTTGTTGCTGCTGGTGAGTTTGCCTCATCGATGTTGCCATCTTCGTCAAATGCCCAGTTTGAGTATTTAACTGCGAGGAAACCGTTGTCACCGAAGTGGTCTTGGTCAAGAACTTCATTGTTGATATTGAAGCCATGAGCACCATGACACCAGAAACGTAGACGGCTGTCTGGTGACTCTGTATAGTCTTCGTTCCAGTCAAATTTCTCTACAAACTGGCGACGTGCTGTCATACACTTCCATGCGTCACCTGCATTATACCATGCCTTGCGGCAGTTCCATGCTGCACCATCCTTTGGCTCACCAATCCATGCGTCAATCATGAATGTTGAGTTTGCCCATGATGTTGCGTATGTTGCATCTTGCGGGATGCACCAGATGATTTCGTTTACATCGCTTGAACCACCTGCGCAATATTTGTCGTTGTTTGCACCGAAGAGTGCGCTATAGTTCTTTGCAAGACCTGATTCCTTGAATCCTGTGCCTTTGTGGCGAGCGATGATTTCCTCTGCCTTTGCAGCACATTTTGCCCATTCTGCCTTGCCTGTGTATACTTCTGCATTGAGGTAGAACTTAACGAGGAGTGCGTCTGCAACGTCTTTACCTACCTGACCGTATTCTACAGTAGTGTTGTTGCCATATTCTGCAGATACTGCCTCAAGGTCTTCTACTACTTTTGCATATACTTCTGCACGCTTAAGCTGTGGAGCTATTGAACCCATCAGCACTGATTCGTCTGCGTATGGTACGTTTCCGAAGCAGTCAATGAGGTAGAAATATGCACCTGCGCGGAGTACACGGCACTGACGTACATATTCTTCTGCCTTTGCCTTCTGGGCATCGTTAAGTGAACCGAAATAGCCACCATTCACAGTCTGGATAAATGAGTTACACATTGATACGCACACTGTGAAACGAGAGTATGTACCGAGGATTACACGGTTGTTTGCAGGTACGATACCATACTGGAATGTACCGTAGTCAGCATCGTTTGGAAGCCATGTTGCTTCATCTGAGTTAAGTTCCTCAAGGATGAATGCTGAACGCTGGAATGTGGACATACCACCATCGAAGCCGCTTACTGCAGAGTTGTTATTAGCACCGTGTACGGTGAACTGCTGGTAAACGCCCGCCATGGTTTCATCCATATACTTATCCGGGTCTGACGCAAAGTCTGCATTTGTCAGAGAATTTGGGTCAGTTGGAAGTTGGTCAAGGTCACCTGTGCAAGAGCTGAATGTGAAAGTTGCAGCCACTACACCAAGTGAAAGAAATATTTTATTTAATGTTTTCATTTACTTTAACTTTTTTAGGTTAGAAAGTAGCTACTACACCAAGTGTACATGTGATTGGACGTGGGTACATGTTGTTGTCGATACCGTCAAATGACTCTGGGTCAAGACCTTTGTACTTGGTGATTACGAATGGGTTCTGAACTGCACCGAACAAGCGGAGCTTGAGCGACTTGTTGAGGAGCTCAGGGAATGTATAGCCGAGAGTGATGTTATCGCAACGGATGAAGCTTGCATTTTCTACGAAGTAGTCGCTCAGACACAAGTTGCCATCTGTTGTATTGAACAGATATTCGTCACGCATCAGGTTGGTAAGCATATAGCCTGATACTCCGTCAAGACGAGTATGTGAATAACGTGGTGCGTTATATACATAGTTGCCAAGGTTTGCACGGAGTGAAATACCGAGGTCCCAGTTCTTGTAGTTGAATGAGTTGTTCCATGTGAATGTCACCTTCGGGTCTGGTGAGTGATAGATAATCTTGTCATCATCATTGATGATACCATCTGCATTCTGGTCTACATACTGACCTTCTATCGGATTGCCTGCTGCATCGTATACCTGCTGATATACAAGGTATGAGAATGCAGGTTCACCTACGAGGTGATACTGAAGACCACCACCTGTACCTGTCGGAACGTCACGAGCCTGTATCTGAGATGTTTCTGCATCACCTGTGAGGGCGGTAATCTTGTTGCGGTTCCATGCCACATTTACTGATGTATTCCATGTAAAGTCCTTAGTAGCTACTGGCTTAGCACCTACTGTTGCTTCAATACCTACGTTACGGAGAGAACCGATATTGCGAGTCATATAGTTTGCTGTGTTCATACCTGCTACCGGTGTGTAAGCAAGGAGGTCGTCTGTTTCACGCAGATACCAGTCAATGCTTGCTGTGATGCGGTTGTTTAGGAATGCAAGGTCAAGTCCGGCGTTCCATGTTGTGGTTTCCTCCCACTTCAGGTTTTCGTCGTATGCATTTGGATAGAGTGGGTTAATCCACTGACCGTTCCAAATATACTGGAAGCCCTGGCTTGTTGATGATGAGTATACTGGGAGATAGCCGAAATACTGACCGATATCCTGCTGACCGGTAACACCCCAGCCAAGACGAAGCTTAGCTTCGTTCAATACGTCACGTGTGCTTTCCATAAAGCTCATGTTTGTGATTTTCCATCCAAGAGCAAGTGCCGGGAAAAGACCCCAACGAGTATCTTTGTGGAAACGTGATGTTGCATCGTCACGGAGTGTGAATGTCAAGAGGTATGTGTTGTCAAATGTGTAGTTTACACGACCGAAGAATGACAGAAGTTGTAGTGGGTTACCCCAGCGGCTGTCTGGCTGACCGTTAAGTGCATCGTGTACATACCATTCTTTGCCGTCTGCACCTACTGCACGGTTGTTGCGTACAAGGTTGTAAGCTCCGTCTGCATAGCTGATGTTGTTGAAACCAAGTGATGCAAGGTATGTATTGCTGTGACCGAAGTAATCCATGTGCTGCCAAGTGTAACCTGCTGTTGCATCTACGTTAGACTTGATAGCTTCAAATTCTTTACGGTAGTTGAGGTAGAATTCAAATGATGTATTACGCTGGAGTTCCCACCATTTGTAATATGTTCCTGCACCATAAGCACCCATCTTGATAAGGTCTTGGTTTCTCCATGCCTGTACAGAGTTCTCTGCTGTCTGGCTAAGAGTTGTGTTCTTTGAAACCTGATAACCTGCGTTGAGGTTAAGGTGAAGGTCTGGGAGGAAGTGGAGTGCGTAATCAATCTGTAAGTTACCTGTTGATGACCATACTTCACCGCTGTTATCAATGTCCTCAAGCATCTGAAGTGGGTTTTGACCTGCCTGAAGCTCAAGGTTACCTGATGCAAGGGTGATGTTGGTATAGCCGTTAAACATTGTTAGACCAGTATCTCCCTTTGTAGCGTAAGCTGTGCGTACTGGAAGTGTCGGGTTGAATGCAACAGCAGCTCCTACTGCACCTGTATCTGCAGTGGTGCTCTTGATGTATGTACCGTTTACGTTTGCTGTAACCTGAAGAAGGTTATTGAAGAACTTCGGAGTAAGGCTGATTCCTACTGTTGTACGTTTCATGCCTGATGTCTTCAAGATACCCTGATTGTCTGTAAATGACGCATTTACACGATATGGAAGCTCACCTACGCTACCACCGACGCTCAAGCTGTAGTCATGAGAGAATGATGTGCGGAGCACTTCTTTCTGCCAGTCTGTGCTTCCTGCGCCAAGCTGTGAAATAGCTGCTTCTGTTCCAACTTTGTTTCTTACTGCATCTGCAAACTCAGCTGCACTCATCATGTCAATGGTGTTGCGTGCTGTGTTTACGTGGAAGTTGGCTGCAAAGTTCACCTGTGGTTTTCCTTTTGCACCTTTCTTGGTTGTGATGATGATGACACCGTTTGATGCACGAGAACCGTAGATTGCTGTTGCTGATGCATCCTTTAGGATTGTCATTGATTCAATGTTCTGTGGGTTAATCATTGTCAGGGCGTTTGTGCCACCTGCTCCTGCCTGACCTGTCATTGCCACACCGTCAACCACGATAAGAGGGTCATTGTTAGCTGTCAATGAGCTACCACCACGGATACGGATTGTTGCGTTACCTGTTGGGTCACCACCGTTTGATGTTACTACCACACCAGGGCTGGCGCCTACAAGGAGGTCCTGAGTGGAAGTAGCGATACCGGCCTCAATATCGTCCGGCTTTACTACTGCTACTGAACCTGTAGCGTCTGATTTTTTAACTACACCATAACCGATTGCGACAACTTCTTTCAGCATAACTGTGTTCTCGCTCAGGGTTACGTTGATTACGGTACGACCTTCTACGGCGATGCGCTGAGTGTCATAACCTACATACGATACGACGAGGACAGCATTTGGGTCTACGTCCAGACGATAATTACCGTCTAAATCCGCAGCAGTGCCCATTGTTGTTCCTTCCGCAATAATACTTGCTCCGGTGAGAGGCTCTCCCATCGGGTCAACTACAGTACCTGTGACTGTAATCTTCTGCGCTAAAGCAGGGAAAGATAGGCATAATAGCATTGCTATTGCAAGCCATGCTTTCCGACTCATTTGAAAACAAATGTTCTTCATGCAAGAATCGAATTAATTTTACTTTGGGTTTACATTAATATTTATTTATCTCACTATTTTAGATTTAAAGCTCCTTGAACTCATTTTGACACACAAACGTGCAGCTCCGTCGGCGACAACGAGGCAGCAATATCTTGCAAAATTAGATAATAATGGATAGAATTTCTGCAGTTTCTCATCTTTCATGGCTACCGTTTCCATGGTAGTCGTTCACGACACTGTGAATACTTGATATAACCTCTTATCTACACATTAAAAAATCTATTTTTCACGGCGTAATGCTGCTTTTTTTCAAGGCGCGCCCATACAACAGGCGTTTTCTGACTGCAAATTAACAAATAATTTTTCAATTTTCGGCATTTTTCCGCCTGATTTTCACAACAAATCAAATATTTAACTTTTAAATGTTAATTTAACATTCAGTTTTCACACTTTGTATGTTTTACAGCACGTTTTTATCCCGTTTCCGACACTATTTTTACACAACAAGCCCTCCAAAACCTATCGTTTCAGAGGGCTCGCTTTATGTATTTTGGCATTGCGAATATTCACGCCGCATTGCGCATTGTGAACACTCTTTATGCATTATTCTGCAAACTTTGCGCACAGATACTCGCGGTTGAGGCGAGCGATGTTGCTCAGAGAAATGTTCTTAGGACATTCTGCAGCACATGCACCTGTATTAGTGCAGTTTCCGAAGCCTAATTCATCCATCTTTGCAACCATTGCGCGCGCACGTCGTGCACGTTCCACCTGTCCCTGTGGCAGAAGAGCAAACTGGCTAACCTTTGCTGACACAAAGAGCATCGCAGAACCGTTTTTACAAGCGGCTACGCATGCGCCACAACCAATGCACGTTGCTGAGTCCATTGCAATGTCTGCCACTTCCTTTGAGATTGGAGTAGCATTTGCATCCGGAGCACCGCCACAGTTAAATGACACATATCCGCCCGCCTGCTGGATTTTATCAAACGCATTACGGTCTACCATCAAGTCGCGAACTACAGGGAATGCTGCTGAACGCCATGGCTCGATGGTGATTGTGTCTTCGTTGTTAAACTTACGCATGTGGAGCTGACAGGTTGTGATGCCCTGTACTGGTCCGTGTGGGTGTCCATTGATGTAAAGTGAACACATTCCGCAGATTCCTTCACGGCAGTCGCTGTCGAATGCCACCGGTTCCTCGCCCTTTTCTACAAGCTGCTGGTTCAGCATATCAAGCATTTCAAGGAATGAGCTGCCGGTTGATACGTTTTCTACGCGGTAGTTGGCAAACGCGCCTTTTTCTTTAGGACCACGCTGACGCCAAATCTTTAAGTTTACGTTTATTGTATGTTCCATTGTGGTAATCTCGTGGTTAAAGGGTTAAGACTTGTAGTTACGTGTTTGAACCTTGATTGCGGTATATTCAAGCTTTTCCTTAAGCAGGATTGGCTTGGAATCTTCTCCGGTGTATTTCCAGCAGCTTACATACATGTAATCCTTATCGTTACGTGCTGCCTCGCCGTCTGCTGTCTGGTATTCTTCACGGAAGTGTGCACCGCATGACTCGTTACGGTGAAGTGCGTCTATCGCCATCATCTTAGCCATTACGATGAAGTCCTCAAGGCGGAGTGCCTTTTCAAGCTCAAGGTTAAGGTCATCTGCGCGACCTACTACGCGGAGGTCTGAATAGAACTCTTTGCGAAGCTTTTCTATTTCACCAAGTGCATGAACAAGTCCCTGGAGTGTACGTCCCATTCCTACATATTCCCACATGATGTGTCCGAGCTTCTTGTGGAGCTGGTCCGGTGACTTAGTTCCCTTAATGTTCATCAGTCGCTCAATGCGCGCGCGAACTTCTTTCTCAGCCTTGTCAAACTCAGGAGCGTCTGTTGTGAAATGAGGCACCTTAATCTGGTCGCTGAGGTAATTCTGCATTGTGTATGGGAGCACGAAGTATCCGTCGGCAAGACCCTGCATAAGGGCTGATGCGCCGAGGCGGTTACCGCCGTGGTCTGAGAAGTTACATTCACCTATCGCGAAAAGTCCCTTGATTGATGTCTGCAGCTCATAGTCTACCCAGATACCACCCATTGTGTAGTGGCTTGCTGGGAATATCATCATCGGAGTTTCATACGGGTTATCGTCTGAAATCATCTGATACATGTCAAAGAGGTTGCCGT